>NZ_AOMB01000020.1 GCF_000336675.1 Halococcus hamelinensis 100A6
CGGGACTCGAATACTCCCTGGACGGCCCTGCCGGCTTCGAGGCCACCGTCGAGCGCACCCTCAAGCGCGCCTTCTTCCTCGACTGTCTCACCAGAACGGAGGGGCTGTACCCCGTGACCCTCCACGAGCGCTCGGTGCTGGAATCGAAGTTGGGACTCGACCTCGCCGAACTCTACGACCGCCCGTTGGCGGCCCGGCTCGAAGCCGCCCTCGACGTCCCCTTCGAGACGATCGAACCACACCTGCCCCAGTGGAAGCTCACCGCCCACGTCGAGCCCACCCCCGACAGCGTCGAGATGCTCCCCTTCCTCGTCGACGACCTCGCCGTCGTTCGCTGTAGCGAGACGGCGGCGGCCGCGGACCGAGCCGAAACCGTTCCGGCCGACGCCGACGTCCGAACCGCCGACCGCTCCGACGTGGCCGGCGCGTTCACCAGGAGCACGAGCCGTGGCGAACCGGCTCGGCGCACCGCCCGAACGGGGTTCGTGAAACCCGACTCCGGCGCGTCGCTCGAACGGACGTGGGTCGGCGACGGGACGCCGGTGGGGGCGAGCAAGGCCACGGTCGAGGCCTACCGGAACCGCCTCGACCGCACGCCGACGGAGGGCGACATCACCGTTCGGGTGGTCTGTAACGACCCGGAGATGGACGAGGAACGGGGGCTGGTCGATACGATCTACGGCGACCGGGACCTCCCGTTCGACGTCGCCGTCGAGCGCGACCTCACCACGCGCGACCTCCGTGCCCTCCTCGAAAAGCGGACCGACCTCCTCCACTACGTCGGCCACGTGGACGACGGCGGTTTCGAGTGCGTCGACGGCACGCTCGACGCCGCGACGCTGGACTCGGTCGGGGTCGACGCCTTCCTGCTCAACGCCTGCCAGTCCTACGAGCAGGGCATGAGCCTGATCCGGAAGGGCTCCATCGGCGGCATCGTCACCCTCTCGGACGTGCTCAACGCCGAAGCCGTCACGATGGGAAAGACGCTCGCGGGCCTGCTCAACGCCGGTTTCCCGCTGCGGGCCGCGCTCGAAGTCGCCCGCGACGAGAGCATCGTGGGCGACGAGTATCTCGTCGTCGGCGACGGTGGCTTCGCGCTGGCCCAACCGGCCGGGAGTTTTCCGAACCTCTGTCGGATCGAACGGACCGGCGAGACGTTCACCGTTGACTACACCATCTACCTGACCTCGAGACAGGGGATCGGGAGCCTGGTCGTCCCCTTTTTCAGGGAGAACGACAAGTACTACGTCTCCTCCGGGCTCGTAGGGACGTTCACGGTCACGAAAGCGGACCTACAGACGTTTCTGGAACTGGAGGACGCCCCCGTCCGGATCGGGAGCGACCTCCGCTGGAGCCAGCGGCTGGACCTCGATACGCTCTGACCTACGGGCCGCTGATACCGCCGTTGTTGCCGGCGGCCACGGGCCCGACCTGCGTCAGGAGGACCATCAGACCGAACAGCGCCGAGAGGGTTTTCGGGTGGTTCTGCAGGTACGTCCGGAGTTCGTCGGTATCGGACATTGCGTTCTACCGGAGACGCGCTCTCGATATGAATATTTTCGAAGATATCCTATAACAACAATTTAGGTCCAACGCATTGAATCGACAGGAGAAATAGACTAAATCAATACAGAGTACGAAAAATGCATGAAGGAAAGACGATAGCTGATAGTCAAGCAGAATGGAACAATGTCTGCACGCTCGTCGGCGTTCGAGCGTGGGTGGGAAATCCGTCGGAGACGCGTGGCTCGACGACGGACGGTGGTTCGGGAGAACGGTGGTTCGAGGCGCTACGCGAGCCGTGTTTCCAGGTCGTCCCAGCAGTCGAGACACACCTGCTGGTCGACGCAGTACCGCCTGATCTGGGTTTCGTCGGCCGTGATCTGGTTCGACGACCGGGTGGTGTCCTCGACCTCGAGGACGACCCGATGACGGGGGCGGCCATCCGGGAGCGGTTCCTCACAGAGTGGACACGGCTTCATTTCATAGCGTTTCGCGTGATACGTACATAAAGCTATTCACCCATCCCGAGGGGGAGAGCGACGGACGGCACCGCCGAGCGGGCGGCCTTGAGGATACCCACCCCAACGGTTTTGGTCGCCGGTCGACAGGCCGAACCGTGAAGGGTGTCGTGCTCGCCGCCGGCGAGGGGACCCGCCTCCGACCGCTCACCGCCGAGACGCCGAAGGGGTTGCTCGACGTCGGCGGTAGGCCGATCCTCACCCACTGTTTCGAGCGGCTCGTCGACCTCGGGGTGACGGAGGTGGTCGTGGTCGTCGGCTACGAAGGTGGTCAGATCCGTGAGCGCTACGGCGAGGCGTTCGCCGGGGTCCCCATCCGCTACGCCGTCCAGCACGAGCGCGACGGGATGGCGCACGCGCTCCTCGCCGCCGAAGAACACCTCGACGGGCCGTTCGTGGTGATGGACGGCGACGGCGTCGTCTCGTGCGACCTCCGGCGGCTGGTCGAGCGCCACCGCGATCCGGCCGTGGACGGGACGGTCCTCGTCGAGGAAGCCCCTGCGAGCGCGGCGCGCGAGAAGATGGTCTGCGTCCTCGACGCGAACGACGAACTCGTCGGCTGGGAGAACAAACCCGAGGACCCGCCCGACCCGAGCCTCGTGGCCGCGAGCGTCCAGACCGCGACGCCGGCGCTCCTCGACGCCTGTCGGGCGGTCGAGCGCTCCTCGCGCGGCGAGTTCGAGATGAGCGACGCCATCGGCCGTCGGATCGCCGACGGCGCGCGGATCGTCGGTGTCCGGTGCGACGGCTGGCTGGTCAACGTCAACACGCCCGCCGACCTCGCGCGGGCGAACGAACTGGTTCGCGAGCGGGACTGAGGGACCTACTCGTCGAGCGCCTGCCAGGAGAGCCGCGGGTTCCGGGCGGCGCTCGCCTGGTCGATCCGCCGTGCCGCCGTTCGTTCCGGGGCGGCTTCGAGGTCGGCATCGCTGTCGGCGGCCGCCCGGTCGAACGCCCGCGCGAGGTGGTCGAGCGAGTCGCGGGTCTCGGCCTCGGTGGGTTCGGTCATCAGCGCCTCGTCGACGGCCTCGGGCCACTTCGTGGTCGGCGGGTGGACCCCGTAGTCCAGCATCCGCCGTGCGACGTCGGCGGCATCGCGGCCGGCGCTCGCGACGAACTCGTGATGGAACGGCGAGAAGGGTATCTCGTAGTCGATCCGGCTCGCGAGGTAGTTCGCGTTCAGCACTGCTTTCGCGCTCGCGTCGGCGAGCCCCGCGTCGCCGAGTCGGGCGATGTAGGCGTAGGTCTTGACCAGGACGAGCCAGTTGCCCGCGAAGCCGTGGACCTTGCCGATGGTCCGTTCGGGTTCGAAGGTCTCGTAGCCCGAATCCGTCGCCCGAACCTGTGGGGTGGGGAGGAACGGCGCGAGGGCCTCGCTCACGCCGACCGGTCCGGCACCCGGCCCGCCGCCGCCGTGGGGCGTCGCGAACGTCTTGTGGACGTTGTAGTGCATCACGTCGAAGCCCATGTCGCCCGGTCTGGCGCGACCGAGCAGCGCGTTGAGGTTCGCGCCGTCGTAGTAGAGCAGCCCGCCGGCCTCGTGGACGACCTCGGCGATCTCCTCGATGTCGCGCTCGAACAGTCCCAGGGTGTTGGGGTTGGTGAGCATCAGCGCCGCGGTGTCCTCGCTCACCGCCGCCCGGAGCGCCTCGACGTCGACCCGCCCGTCCTCGGCGCTCGGGAGTTCGACCACGTCGTAGCCCGCGAGCGCGGCGCTCGCGAAGTTCGTCCCGTGCGCGCTCTCGGGCACGATGATCTCACTTCTTTCCTCGTCGTGGTGTTCGTGGTAGGCCTTCGCCACGAGGATCCCGGTGAACTCGCCGGCCGCCCCGGCCGGCGGTTGGAGGGTGACGCTCTCCATCCCGCCGATCGCCGCGAGATACTCCTGGAGCCGATAGCGGAGTTCGAGGCTCCCCTGCACCGTCCCCTCCGACCGGTCGGGGTGGGTTCCGGCACCGGGCAGAGCGGCGACGTCCTCGGTGAACGTCGGGTTGTACTTCATGGTACAGCTCCCGAGCGGGATCGGGCCGCTCTCGACGCCGTAGCTCATCTGTGAGAGTCGGGTGTAGTGGCGCGCGAGCTCCGGCTCCGAGAGGTCGGGGAGGTCGAGTTCGTCGCGGGTGAGGTCGTCGGGCAGCGGGGAGTCCGCGACCGCGACCTCGGTCGAGCGCTTCTCGGCGAGATGGGGTTCGTAGACCTCCTCGCCTTCGGTCCACCGTGCTTGGTCGTAGTTCACGCGAGACACCTCCGGTGTCGAGCGTGAGTAGAGAGCGGCTTCGCCGCGACAGTGATCACGCGACCACCTCCAGCGCCTCGACGAGGTCGTCGGCGTGCTCGACGTTCGTCTCGGTGACACAGACCTGGATCAGGTGGTCGTCGATCGCGTGAACCGCGAACCCCCGTTCTTCGAGGTCGGCGCGCACGTCCGCGGCGGGTCGGTCGGTTCGCGCCGCGAACTCCCGAACGTGGTGACGGTCGTGGACCGGTGCCGTGATCCCGTCCATTCCGTCGAGCCGTTCGGCGAGGTCGCGGGCGTGTCGCACGCAGTCCTCGGCGAGGCTCACCAGCCCGTCGGGGCCGAGCCAGGCGGCGTGCATCGCGACCCGGAGCGCGACCCACGCCTGATTGGTGCAGATGTTCGAGGTCGCGCGCTCGCGCCGGATGTGCTGTTCTCTGGTCTGGAGGGTGAGCGTGTAGGCCCGCCTCTCACTACGGTCCTCGCTCGCGCCGACGAGCCGCCCGGGGACCTGGCGGAGGAATCCCTCGCGACAGGCGAACAGCCCGAGCCCCATCCCGCCGCTGGTGCCGAGGCCGAGCGCCGCGTCGCCGACCACCACGTCCGCCCCGACCGCTGCCGGTTCGGAGAGCAGGGCGAGCGCGACCGCGTCCGAGCCGAGACAGAACACCGCATCGTCGTCGGCGAGGTCGCCGACCGCCTGGAGGTTCTCCTCGACGGTTCCTCGCACGGTGGGGTTCTCGGCGTAGACCATCGCGCAGTCCCCGTCGACCGACTCCGCGAGCGCGTCGACGTCGACGTTGCCGTCGTCCATCGGGTAGGTCTCGACGACGGCGTCGGTCCCGGTGAGGTAGTTCTCGAGCACCTCGCGACGGCCCGACTGGAGGTGTTCGGGGACGAGGATCCGCGTGCCCGAGACCGACCGCGAGCGGAGCGCGAGCGTCGCGGCCTCGCCGAGCGCGCTCGCGGCGTCGTACATCGAGCAGTTCGCTATCGGTAGACCCGTGAGTTCGACCAGCATCGACTGGTACTCGAAGAGCGCCTGGAGGAACCCCTGGGCGACCTCGGGCTGGTACTGGGTGTACGACGAGAGGAACTCGGAGCGGTCGGAGAGGTGGTCGACCATCGAGGGGACGTAGTGGTCGTAGTGGCCCCGACCGAGGAATTCGGTGAGGTCGTCGTTCCCGTCGAGCAACGACGCCAGCTCGCCCCGAAGCTCGCGTTCGCCACGCGGTTCGATCCCGAGGTCGCCCTCGAAGCGGACCGCCTCGGGGATGTCGAACAGGGCCTCCTCGCTCTCGACGCCGACGGCGTCCAGCATCGCCGCCGTCTCCTCGGCGGTCTGTGGAGCGAACGGGCTCCCGGTTTCGGCACCCGGACCGCGTCGGTCGTGACTCATCGGCGAGACCACCCACAAGTGGCGTGAGACGGCATTGGTAGACCCTTCGTGGGTGGGCATATCAGACCGTCGTTCGAGGCGGGTCGACCATCCCGAACGAACAGTTAAGACCGTGGCGAGCCATCGTTTCGTCCCGTTCCCGAGGCCGAGCGGGAAGGACAGCAATACCATGAGCACGACCGAAGACGTTCTCGACCACCACTTGGAGGCGTTCGGCGACCAGGACATCGAGGCGACGATGGCGGACTACGCCGACGACGCCGTCGTCATCACCCACGGCGAGGTCTACCGCGGGCGCGAGGCGATCGGCGACTGGTTCGAGACCGAACTGTTCACCGAGTTCGAAAAGCCCGACGTGACGTTCACGTTGAACGAAAAGACCGTCGAGGGCGAGTACGCCTACATCACCTGGGAGGCCGACACGCCGGAGACCGACTACGAGTTCGCGACCGACACGTTCGTGGTTCGAGACGGAAAGATCGTCGCCCAGACCCTCGGCGTGCAGGCCACGTCGAAGCATTGAATCGGCTGTAACGACCCGAATCGGGACCCCATTCGGTTGCCCGGTTCGGTGACGACTCGGACTACTCGATCTGGTCGCGGTAGGCGTCGGCGTCCAGCAGGTCGTCGAACTCGCTCCCGTCCTCGAGGTCGATTTCGAGGAGCCAGCCCTCGCCGTACGGGTCCTCGTTGAGGAGCTCCGGTGCGTCGAAGACGTCGTCGTTGACCGCCGAGACGGTGCCCGAGACCGGGGCGTAGAGGTCCGAGACCGCCTTGATCGACTCCACCACGCCGAACTCCTCGTCGTGTGCGACCGCGTCGCCCTCCTCGGGGAGTTCGACGAAGACGATGTCGCCGAGCTCGTCCTGGGCGAACGCGGAGATGCCGATGCGAGCGGTCTCCCCGTCCTTTCGTGCCCATTCGTGACTCTCCAGGTAGTGCCGGTCCTCGGGAACTTCGAAGCTCATCGTTGGTAGAACGGGAGCGGCCTGATACGTGCGTCTTTCGGCTCGCCGCGGACGTGAACCGCGATCGCGGTGTCCGGGTCGGCGAGCGCGCTCGGGACGTAGCCCATCCCGAGCGGGGTCGAGAGGGTCGGACTCATCGTGCCGCTCGTGACGGTGCCCACGACTTCGTTGTCCGCGCTGATCTCGTAGCCGTGACGCGGGATCCCGCGTGCTTCGAGTTCGAAGCCCACGAACCGTTCTTCGGGTCCGGACTCCGCGACCGCCGCGAGCGCGTCCCGACCCACGAACTCGGTGTCGAGGTCGACCGCGAAGCTCACGCCCGCCTCGATGGGGTTTCGGGGGTTCTCGTCGGGGTCGAAGTCCTGGCCCGAGAGCAGGAAGCCCGCCTCGATGCGGAGCGTGTCGCGCGCGCCGAGGCCGCAGGGCTGACAGTCGAAGGCGTTCCAGACCGCGGTCGCATCCTCCCACGGCGCGAGGAGTTCGAAGCCGTCCTCGCCGGTGTAGCCCGTGCGCGCGACGACGACCTCGACGCCGTCGAGGCTCGTAGCCGTCGCCGAGAACCGCCCGAGGTCGGCGAGTGCGTCATCGACCGCTCCTCCGACGAGTTCCACCGCCTTCGGTCCCTGGACCGCCACCATCGCGTAGTCAGTCGTCCGGTTCTCGACGGTGGCCTCCAGCCCCCACTCGTCGCGGTGGTCGACCCACCGGTCTTCCATCTCCCCGTCGTGACCCGCGTTCGGGATGAACAGGAAGTCGGCGTCGCGCTCGGCGGGCAGCCGATAGACGACCGTATCGTCGAGGACGACCCCCTCCGAGTCGGTGATCATCGCGTACTGTGCCGCACCGGGATCGAGGCTCGCCACGTCGTTGGTGGTGAGTCGGTTCAGGAGCTCGGCGGCATCGGGCCCCGACACCTCGATCTGGCCCATGTGCGAGACGTCGAACTTGCCCGCCGACTCGCGGACGGCCGCGTGTTCGGTACGGATCGAGTCGAACTCGACGGGCATCTCCCAGCCGCCGAACTCGGTGGTCTTCGCGCCGCTGGCGTCGTGTTCGTCGCTGAGCGGCGGGTCACGGAGGTCCATGTCGATGGCGTCGTGCCGCGCGACCTAATCGTTTCCACTTCCACTTTTTTACTCCTCGGGTTGGCTCACTCCGTTCGCCAACCACTCGTCGCAAAAACCTGGACTAAAAAGGCTGCTCGCTCCCTCGCTTCGCTCGGTCACTCGCAGTACGACTACTATCACCTCCGCAACCGCCCCGCATCAGCCACACGCCTCCCCAACCGATTCGCTCACTTCGTTCGCTCATCCCTCGCACAGTGTTCGCGGTCGCGCGCTCACGTCCGTTCGCCCACGACTGCGAGCGCGCGCCGACCGCACCCAGACTGACGAGATGCCATTGCGGGTCGAACCTCGGTCAGAACACCCGGGAGCGGCGCGTGCTCCGCGAGGCAGTATCGTAGTAGTCGTTGACGAACTCCCGCCGCCACCAGTCGCCCGTCTCGCGCCTCTCGGCGCGCGAGGTGAACTCGTAGCGGTAGCGCCGAACCCGGATCCGGGCGGGTGGCTCGTCGGGGAACGGGTCGTGCGCGAGCAGCGAGCGGACGTCCTCGTTGCCGTCGAGGAGTTTCTCCACGAAGCGTGGGAACCACTCGCGGCGCGGGCGCGCGGTCATCGCCGCGAACCAGAGCTGCCAGTCGAGCCGGAGGTGGTAGGGAGCCCACTGCGGCGGTCGCCTCCCCGGGTCCGTGGGTTTGCCCTTGAACTCGTAGGTCCGCCACTCGGGATCCTCGCCCTCGTCGCGCGTCCCCTCGACGACGAGTTCGTAGCGCTCTCTCGTTATCGAGCCGAACGCGCCGTAGGTGTTCACCAGATGCAGCGGGTCGAAGCTCCGGTTCATCGACTGCGAACTCGACACGAGGTTCCGAACCGGCCAGTAGCTCAGGACCACGACTAAAAGGAGCAGTCCGTAGACCGCGACCTGCAGCGGGAGCCCGATTGGAGCGAGGTCGGGTGCGGTGAATCCCGCGACTCCCTCGAAGAGCGCGTCGTCGAACGTCGAGAGCGCGAGCACGATGGTGAGGGCGTTGAGCCACGCGAAGTTCCCCGAAACCATCAGCCAGGCCTGATAGACGATGGTCAGCAGGCCAGCCAGCGCGGCGACCCACGCGAACGGTCGGGGGGCGAAGTAGAAGAAGGGAACCACGAGTTCGATGACGTGATGAACCCCGATGCTGGCCCGGTGGAGCGGCCTCGGGAGCTTGTCGAAGGACCAGCTCAGCGGGTTCGGCATCGGCTGGGTCTCGTAGTGATAGAACAGACACGTGAAGTCCCGCCAGCAGGGGTCGCCACGGAGCTTGATCAGGCCCGCGCCGAACATCACCCGGAAGAGCACCCACCGGAGCAACCAGACCACGATGTCGGGCGGGGCGGTGTGCATCCCGCCGAGGAAGACCGCGAGGAAGCCGGTTTCGAGTAGCAGTGACTCCCAGCCGAACCCGTAGAACGTCCGACCGGCGTTCACGAAGGAGAGATAGAGCAGCCAGAGCGCCCCCCAGACGACCATCGAGACGGGGGTGCCGAACGCGTCCGAGAGCCCGGTGACCGCGAGGACCGAGAGCCCGACGCCGGTCCACGCGGAGAGGGCGAGAACCCGGTCGCTCGCGTCGAACTGGAAGAGGCCGGGCGCGTCGCGAAAGTCCACCCGGTCGAGGAAGTCGGCGGCGGGGAGGATACCGTCCTCGCCGTGGAGCGCGGGGTACTGGTTGGCGGCGACGAGGAACGCGACGAGGTAGACCAGCCCGAGGGCACGCCGGAAGCAAAAACGGACGAGCCAGTAGTCGGCGACGTCGACCATCGCGCCGTCGTTCGCCGCCGACGACCAAAGGTGGCGGGGAACGCGACCGCCGGGCGGACACCCGACGGCTTTTGACCGCCTGCGGCCCAACGGTTCCTATGAACGATACGGACCGACGGGCCGACCTCGTGGTGCGCGCGGCGGAAGCCGGCGCGGACCTCGCGCTCGACTCGTTTCGTGGGGAGCTGTCGGTCGAGACAAAGACCGGCAAGACCGACCTCGTCACCGAGACCGACCGTGCGGCACAGGAACGCGTCATCGAGACCATCCGCGAGGGGTTCCCTGACGACGCCATCGTCGGCGAGGAGGACGACGCGCTGAAACGGGTCCCCGACGAGGGACCGTCGTGGGTCATCGACCCCATCGACGGCACGAGCAACTTCGTCCGCGGCCTCCGGATCTGGGGCACGAGCGTGACGGCCGTGGTCGACGGCGAACCGGTCGCCGCGGCGACGGTCCTGCCCGCGCTCTCCGATACCTACGTCGCCGACGGCTCAAGCGCACGGCTCAACGGCGATCCAGTGCGCGTCAGCGGCCGCGAGGACCCCGAGACGTTCGCGGTCGTCCCGATCCTGCTCGGCGAGCGCCGGCTCGAGGACTACACCGCGACGATCGGGGCGCTCGCGAGCCGGTTCGGCGACATCCGGCGGTTCGGCTGCTCGCACGCCACGCTCGCGGCGGTCGCGGGTGGCTCGCTGGAGGCCGCCGTCGCGACCGCCGGGATGAGCCCGTGGGACACGGTCGGCGGCGCGCACATGATCCGCCAGGCCGGTGGTACCGTGACCGACCTCGACGGCGAGCGGTGGCGACACGACAGCGACGGCCTCGTGGCCTCGAACGGCACGGCACACGAAGAGCTGCTCGCGGCCGTCGGTCGCGAGGAATAGGAACGATCGACCCGAACGAACCCGTTCGCCGGGATCAGCTGTTGTGGGGCTGCTCGTCTCGGTGATTGTCGGGGTTCTCGACCTCGCGGGCGGCCTCCTCGCGTTGTTCGGATTCGACCTCGACCTCGCCCTCGGCGGCCTCCTCTCGTTTCCGCTCGGCTTCGGCCTCGCGGGCCTCCTCCGCCTCCTCGGTCTCCTGTTCGGCCTCCTCCTTCTCCTTCGCGAGCGTCACGTCGCGCTCGTGGGGGTTGTCATCGGACATACCTACCCGTTGGGTCACCGTGAGTATCAGTCGTCCGCTTGCCAGTGATGGGCAGATGGGTCGAAAATCGGTGAGGTGGGAAGCTACGTCGACTCGGTGATTGTCAGCGTGTAATCGCCGGCACCGCTGTAGGAGTCGACGTCGATCTGGAGCGCCGTCGACGTGTCGGGGCCGTCGATGGTGACCGTCTCGTCGCTGCCCGGCGAACGGGAGGTGTAGTCGTAGTTCCTCGGCCCGGCGGCCGAACTCGTGCCGGTGTTGAGGTAGAGGTCGAAGTCGGTCCCGCTCGGCCCGTCGAGCTCGACCGTCACCGTGCTCGGCGAGTCGTAGGTCCACGACCCGGTGTAGTCGTCGTAGTCCGCGGAGCCCGAGAGGGACCCGTCGATAGATCCGGTGGTCGACTCGCCATCGTCGCCGCCTCCACCGTCACCGCCGTCCCCGCCGTCGCCGGCGTCCGCGGGGTCGGTCGTGACGGCGTCGCCGGCGTCGACCCGTCCCGAGCCCTGTTCGGTCTCCGAGAGACCAACGTCGATGGCGGTGTTCTTGAGGTGGCTCCGGAGCTCGGTGTTGGTGAGGTCCCACTTCGCGAGCGTGAGCCCCGCCGTGCCGGCGACCACGGGGGTCGCCATCGAGGTCCCCGAGATCGAGTCGTAAGGGGTGCCGGGTTCGGGCCACGTCGAGAGGACGTTGGTGCCGGGCGCGGCGAGCTCGACCGAATCGCCGTACTGGGAGTACGACGCCAGCGATTCGTCGGGGTCGAGCGCCGACACGGCGAGCGATTCGGAGTAGCCCGCGGGGTAGGAGACGCCTTCGGTCCCGTCGTTGCCCGCGGCGGCGACCACCAACGAACCCTGGCCGGTCGCGTAGGACACCGCGTTCTTCATGGTCTGGGTGTAGCCACCGCCGCCCAGCGAGAGGTTGATCACGTCCGCGCCCTGGTCGGCCGCCCACTGGATGCCGTCGGCGATGTCGCTGGTCGACCCTCGCCCGCCCTCGCTCAGCGCGCGCCCCGAGATGACTGTCGAGTTGCCGATACCCGTGACCCCCGCACCGTTGTCGACGTCCGCGGCCGCGATGCCCGCGACGTGGGTGCCGTGGATCTCCTCGGCGAGGTCGTCGGGGTACGGGTCCGAGTCCCCGTCGACGAAGTCCTCGCCCGGGTCCGCGGCCACGTTGCCTTCGAGGTCCGGGTGGTCGTACTTTACGCCCTGGTCGACCACCGCGACGGTGACGTCCGAACTCCCGAGGGTTTCGTCCCAGGCCGTCGGCGCGTTGACCTGCTGGTCGGCGTACTGGTCGTCGTAGCGCGGGTCGTTTGGCCGGTAGAGCGCCTCGTAGGTGGTGTTCTCCTCGGCGTACTTGATGTGGTCCTTCCTCGTGACGGCCTCGATGAAGTTCGTCCGGGCGACCGTGGCCGCCTGGGCCGGGAACTTCACCGCGACGTAGCTCAGCTCCTCGTTCTCGTGGACGACCTCGGCGTTGCCGGGGACCGATCGTTCGACGGCGGTCCGCATCCCGTCCTCGGTCTCCGAGACCCCGACGAGGACCTCGCCCTCCTTCGGTCCGGGTTCGCGCCCCGGCGTCGCCGACGCGACGCCACCGAGACCGCTGAGCAATGCGCCGGCACCGATGGCTTTCAGAAACCGTCGTCGACCGTGACTGGGTCGTTCGACCATTGTTCCACCCCAGTCAATGGACGTGCCAATATTAAATATTACTTAGATTTTTCTAAATAATACCCTGGAGAATTCGAAACGAGAGCGGCGAACGGTGATGAGCCTCGCCGACCAACGGTCGTCGGGAACCCATCCATGAACGTGAATCACGTCAACCTCCCCGTCGACGATATCGAGGGCGCAGGGGGGTTCATGACGACGTACTTCGGGCTGAAACGACGGACGATCAACGAGCGGATCGCGGTGCTCGCGGACGACGACGGGTTCGTACTGACGCTGATGAACGCCGGTGAGGGCGCGGGAGCCGAGTCGCCGAGCCACCTCGGGTTCTATCTCGGGGATCGGGAGACGGTCGACGACCTCCACCAGCGGTTCGCGGACGACGGCTTCGACCCGATGGAGCCGACCGTCCAGCACGGCCGGTACGGCTTCTACGTCGAGGCACCGGGCGGGCTCACCGTCGAGGTCGGCGCACGGGCCGAGTGAGGGGGACCGGCTGACGGGGACTGCCGGTGACACACGCGGGCGAACACCGGCACGGCTTTGAGCGGGGGGAAGCGATCGCGTGCAATGCTCGACTCCCTTCGGGAGGCGGTGTCGACGGGCGAGCGCGAGCCATCGGTCGGGCTGTTCGTCGACGGCCCGAACGTCCTCCGGAACGAGTTCGACGTCGACCTCGACGACGTCCGTGCCGCCGCGCTGGAGATGGGAACCCTCGCGATCACCCGGCTCTACCTCGACGAACACGCCACGCCGGGGCTGATCCAGGCCGCCGAGGCGCGCGGGTTCGAGGTCCGCATCACGAGCGGCGACGTCGACGTCAAACTCGCGGTCGACGCCACCGCCGCGATCGGCGACCTCGACGTGCTCGCGGTGGCCTCGCGGGATACGGACTTCAAGCCGGTGCTCGAACACGCCGCCCGACGGGGGGTGGCGACGCTCGTCATCGCGCCCGGCGAACACGGGCGCTCGGACGCGCTCCGCAACGCCGCCCACGACGCCGTCACGCTCGGGTGAAGGAAAACCGACTTCTCCGCGCCGTCGGTGGGATACGCATGAACCTCGATACGCCGGTTCTCGACAACCACCTCCACCTCGACCCCGACCACGGGCAGGGTCTCGACGCGGTGGCGGACTTCGCGAACGTCGGTGGCACCCACCTCCTCGTGGTCAACAAACCGTCGTGGACCCTCGGCGTCGAGGTCGAAGATGCCGACGACTTCCGGGTCGCGTTCGAGACCACCATCGACGTCGTGGCGGAGGCCACCGAGGTTCTCGACGGGCGCGCGTGGCCCGTGCTGGGCGTGCATCCGGGGCTCGTGACCCACCTCACGGACCGCGGCTTCTCCCCGGAAGCGGCGGGGGAACTGATGCGGTCCGGTCTCGACGTCGCCGCCGAGTACGTCTCGTCGGGCGCGGCGCTCGCGCTGAAGTCCGGCCGGCCCCACTACGAGGTCGGCGACGAGGTGTGGGAGGCCTCGAACGCGGCCCTGCGGCACGCGCTCGCGCTCGGGGCGGAACACGATTGCGCGGTCCAGCTCCACACCGAGGCCACCGACGACCTCACCGAGGTCGCGGAGTGGGCCGAGGAACGCGGGTTACCGGCGCATCGAGTGGTGAAACACTACGCGGGCGGGCGGCTCGCCGGCCCGACGCCGAGCGTGATGAGCGAGAAGGACCGATTGGAGACGGCGGCCGAGGCGGGCGAGCCGTTCCTGATGGAGACGGACTTCATCGACGACCCCGATAGGCCAGGAGCGGTTCTGGGGCCGAAGACGGTGCCGCGACGGGTGCGGTGGCTGCTCGAAAACGGTCACGACGAGGCCGTGCGGCGCGCCCACGTCGAGACGCCGGCACAGGTGTACGGTATTGACACGGACTCGGGCTAACGAAAAGGCCTATCAACAGCAACGCGTTCGTGGAGGTATGAGCGAACCCCCAGTGGCGTACTACACCGACGAACGCTGGCAGAACTGGCTCGACCGCCTGCGCGAGGCCGAGCTCGACCCCGAGGACGAGGACGCCGCGCGCCTGCTCTGGAACCTCCAGGAGGACGCCGCGATCGCGGTCACGAAGGTCATCGCCGACTACGACGACGGCGAACTCGACGACGAGGCCGCGATCGCCGAACTCGCCGACATCCGTGAGATCGTGCTCTCGGAGGTCGAGATCGAGGACGAGGAGACCCTGCTGCTGGTCGACGGCGTCCAGACCTCCCTCGTCTGTGTGTTCTACGCCGCCGAACTCTACGTCGCCGAGGGGGTCGACGAGAACCCGATCGACGAACGGCTCAGCGCCGCGAGCGCCGCCGAGGAGCGCGAGGCGTTCGACGACGCGCTCGAACACTGTGCGCAGGCGGGCACGCGTATCATCGACGGCGCGGCGCTCGAACCCGAGACCGTCGAGGAGATCGGCTACGGGCCGGTCGCCGAGTGGCTCAACGGTCTCGGGAGCCTCGAAAGCGCCTTCGCCGACCCCGAGTTCATCGAGGAAGACGAGGAAGCCGCGTAGGCCCTCGAACCCCAACCACCCGGACGACCCCGGGCCATCCACTCCGCCGCCGACTACCGTACCCGCCGTCGACCGAACGACCCCGCCATGAACGACGACCACCCCCCGCAATGGTCCCGCCGAACCGCCCTCCGAGCCCTCACCGTCGGGAGCCTCGCCGCAGCCGCCGGCTGCCAGTTCGGGACGAACGACGACGGCTCCGAGAACGGAACGGAGACGGACTCCTCGGCACCGACGGGAACCGGATCCGAACGCGCCGACGCGAACGGGACGACGGCCGTCCAGGAGCAGACCATCATCTCCGGGTCGCCGGCGGCGACCGCCGGCAGGCGCGTCGCCACGACCGACGGCCGACCGTCGCCCGCCACCGGATCGGCGACGACGGGAGGACCGGCGACCACCNCCGACCGGACGGCGGCCACCGCGCGAACGGCGTCGTCGACCCCGACGCGGACCGAGACACCGTCGACGGCCACTGAAACAGCGACAGAAACCGACACCGCGACGGCCACCGACACCGCGACGGCCACCGAAACCACGACGGAAACCGACACCGCGACGGCCGAACCGACCGCCACCGAGACCGCGACGTCGACCCCGGAACCACCTGACGACTCGCCCGGCGAGTGGCGCGAGGAAGCGCCCTTACCGGTCGTGGGTAGCGACGCGGGCGGCGGCGTGCTCGACGGCAAACTCCACTTCTTCGGGGGGATCGAGACCGCGGTCGAACTCGACGCGACCGCGCACGCGTTCGTCTACGACCCCGGGGCTGGCTCGGAGGGGGCGTGGGAACGTCTGCCCGACCTCCCGCGGGCGCTCTGGGGGCTCTGCGGTGTGGCGACCGACGATGCGGTCTACAGCTTCGGCGGCGCACCCGACGACGGCCCCTACGGCTCCGGTTCGCCGACCGACCTCGTCTTCCGGTACCGGCCGGACGAGGGCTGGACGAACCTCTCCGAGTCGGCGGGCGTGCGGTGTCCCTACCCCAACTGGGTCATGGGCGGGCTCTACAACCCGCAGGACGGATTGATCTACTGTGTGGGCGGCGGCACCGGCGACCACGAGGCCGAGACCGCCTCCGACCACGGCCTCGACGGCGAAGGGGTCCCCGGCACCTACGACGAGCGCCGACTCTGGACGTTCGATCCCGAAGCCGAACGCGTGGCCGACCCCGACCTCGCCCGGATGCCCGAGGCCAAACGCTGGCCGACGGTCGCGCTGTTCGACGTGGACGGGAACCAGTACCTCCACGCCATCGGCGGTCTCCGCGGAACGACCGGTCCCACGGACTCGAACTTCCGCTACGACCTCGCGGCGGGCGAGTGGGAGTACGCGACCCCGACGCCGATGGCGGGCACCTACGCGACCCACTCGAATCCCGTGATCGACGGTCGGGCGTACCTCACCCACGGCATGTTCTGGCAGGGCGAGTCGACAATCGACCGCTACAAACCCATCGCCCACCGCTACGACCCCGCGAGCGACGCGTTCGAGACCGACCTCCCGGAGCCAACCCACCTCCGGGGCGGGGCGGTCTCGGGCGTGATCGACGGAACGCTCTACGTCGTCGGCGGCCACCTCAAGCGCTTCGGCGAGGACGACCTCCACGACTGCGTCGCGTACAACGAAGCTTACACGCCGGCGCGTGAGTGAGAACGCCGTTCCGTGCCCGCCGTCGTCGAACCCCCCTCCCCACTCCCCATGTGGGATTAACGGTCGACGAGACGATTCCCTTCTTCGACCGGGTGATCCCGGCGTCCACGGCGGCGCTCGGTCGAGGGATCGGCCGACCGCGACTCGCCAACAGTTAAGTTCCCGTCGGGGCACTTCCGGATATGGATGCGACACAGACGGAGATCGGGACGCTCGTCGGCCGTGACGTCTACTCCACGAACGGCACCTACGTCGGCGAGATCGAGGACGTGCGGCTCGACCTCGACACCGAGTTCGTCACGGGGCTCGCGGTCGGCGGGCTGAACCGCGAGGCGCTCTCGGGGCGGGCACGCGGTGCTGCTGGGGTGATCGTGCCGTTCCGGTGGGTCCGGTCGGTGGGCGACATCGTTCTCGTGAGCGACGTGATCGAGCGCCTCCGCGAACCCGACGAGGAGAGCGAGGCCGAGGCCACCGCCTAGTTCCCGTTGTCGTCGACGCCGAGTGCGGCGAAGAGCTTTCGTCTGACCGCCTGCTCGGTGAGCCGGAGCAGCGTCTCGCGGTTGTCGTCGGAGGTCTCGAGCCCGGTGAAGATGCCGAGCGGGATGGTGACCGTGGCGTCGGTCGAGTGGCCCACCGCCTCGCCGAGTTCGTCGAAGGCGTCCTCGAGCACGTTCCGGACGTTGATCCGGATGTCCTTCGAACGCGCCGAGAGGGTGATCCGCTCGTCGTCGATCGCGAAGACCGCGGAGGTGGTCACCCCCTCCAGGTTGAGGAGGTGCTGGGCCGCGCGCGCGAGCGCGTCGCGGTCGTGAATGTAGCCCGCGTTCGAGACGAGGTGTGACCCCTTGACGTCGCGGTTTCTGATGGCTTCGGCGAGCACGTCGAGGGTCTCGGGGCTCATCGAGGGCGATTCGACCTGTTCGAGCGTGTCGTGGTCGGCGAAGGGATAGAGGTACGACGCCGCGGTGAGGTCCGCGGGCGTGGTATCGCGTTTGAAGTCGAGGGTCTCGGCCCGGATCCCGTAGAGCAGGGCGGTCGCGACCGCCTCGTCGAGGTTGAGGTCGAACTCCTGGACGTACTTCGTGAGGATCGTCGAGGTCGAGGAGACGTCGGCGCGGACGTCGACGAACGCCGCCTCGTACTCCTCTTCGGGCTCGTGGTGGTCGATCAACACGTCGATCGGGCGCTCGATCGCCTGCTCCATCGACTGGGCGTGGTCGACGAGCGCGAGGCGGTCGTAGGCGTCGAACTCGACGGCGTCGCGCGCGAGGAGCTCGACCCCGATCAGGTTGACGAACGCGCGGTCCTCCTGGTGGCCGATCTCACCGTCGTAGAGGATGTCGGCTTCGATCCCGCGGGCTTCGGCGATCGCCTGGAGCGCGACCGCGCTCGCGATCGAGTCCGGGCCCGGGTTGTCGTTCGCGAGGATCGCGAGCTGTTCTTCGGTCTCGTCGAGGACGTCGGCGAGCCGGCGGGCCTTGTGTTCGAGTTCGCCGGTTTCGAGCGCGCGGAGCGCGGCGTCGGCGATCACCTTCGAGGGGTTGACCACGGCGTCGGCCCCCGCCTCGCGGAGCTCGTCGGCGGTCACCGGGTCCGACGCCCGGGCGATGATGAACTGCTCGCTGCCGTCGGCCCGGACGTTCTCGATCGCGGCCCGGTTGGCCTCGATATCCGTCGAGAGGATCAGGAGGACGTCGCGGTCGGCGACCGCCTCCGGCACCGCCTCGTCGCCGATGTCCGCGGTCTTGGCGTTCAGGTCCTGGTCACGAAGCGCCTCGACCCGGCCCTCGTCGACGTCGATGATGAGGACGTCCTTGCCCTCGTCGACGAGGTCCTCGGCGACGGCGTAGCCGACGCTTCCGCACCCCAGAATGGCGTAGGTCGACATCGAGGCCATCGTGATGCCGGTGCTCATTATCTGTCCCGTCTGTGACGGGGACACTTATACTCTATCCGTTCCCCGACGTTCCTCACGATCGTTGCGTCGAACCGTCGGGGGCGTTGATTCGGCGGGCTCACACAAACTATTAGTCGGTCCTCGGCGGACGTCCGACCGATGCTTCCGCTCGAGAACTCGCCGCTCGCACGCGACGGCAACATACTGATCCTCGCCTACGACCACGGGCTCGAACACGGCCCCTCGGACTTCACCGACCTCCCCGAACGGATGGACCCGGAGACGGTGTTCGAGGCCGCCACCCACGACGCCGTCACCTCGCTCGCGGTCCAGAAGGGGGTCGCCGAGGGCTACTACCCCTCCTACGAGGACGACGTCTCCCTGCTCGTCAAGCTGAACGGGACCTCGAACCTCTGGATGGGCGAGCCCGACAGCGCGGTGAACTGCTCGGTCGAGTACGCCGCCGAGATCGGGGCGGACGCGCTCGGCTTCACCCTCTACGGCGGGTCGAACAACGAGATCGCGATGGCCGAGGAGTTCCGCGACGCCCAGGAGGCCGCCCGCGACCACGACCTGCCGATGGTGATGTGGTCGTATCCCCGAGGGCAGGGGCTCAAGAACGACACGAGCGGCGACACCATCGCCTACGCCGCCCGCGAGGCGCTCGAACTCGGGGCCGATGTCGCGAAGGTCAAGTACCCCGGCAGCCGCGAGGCCATGGAGCACACCGTCCAGGCCGCCGGCGGCGAGAACGGCATCGAGGTCGTGATGTCCGGCGGGTCGAAGGTCTCCGACGAGGCGTTCCTCAACGACGTGAAGGCCGTGATGGACGCCGGCGGGTCGGGGCTCGCCGTGGGCCGGAACGTCTGGCAGCGCGAGAACCCCACCCAGATCCTCGACGCGCTCGGGGCCGTCATCCACGAGGGCGCGTCGGTCGACGCCGCGCTGTCCGAATGAGCGACACCGTCGAGGCGGTCCTCGACACCCTCGCCGAGACCGCCCCCGAGATCAGGGGGGGACTGGTCGGCCGGCGCGAGTACCAGGACGGCGAGAACCCGAGCGGCGAGACGCAGCTCGCGGCGGACGTCCACGCCGACCGGTTGCTCGAAGAGCGCTTGCTCGCTATCGACGGCGTCGGAAGCTACGCCAGCGAGGAACGCGACGAGGTGATCGAGGACGGCTCGGGGCTCGCGGTCGCGGTCGACCCGCTCGACGGCTCCTCGAACATCAAGCCCAACAACTCGATGGGCACCATCGTCGGGGTCTACGACGCGCCGCTGCCGGCGAGCGGGCACGACCTCGTGGCTGCGGTCTACACCCTCTACGGCCCGATCACGACGATGATGGCCGCCGTCGACGGCACCACCACCGAGTACGTGATCGAGGACAGCGAGGCGCGAAGCGCCTCGGATTCGTCGAGCGGGCAAAGCCCGCGAGACAGCGAGCGCCACGTCGCGACGGAGGGCGTCGAACTCCCCAACGAGCCGACGGTCTACGGCTTCGGCGGGCGCGTGCCCGACTGGACGCCCGAGTTCACCGACTACGCTCGCGAGATAGAGCAAGAGCTCAAGCTCCGCTACGGCGGCGCGATGATCGGCGACGTGAACCAGGTCCTCACCTACGGCGGGGTGTTCGCGTATCCCGCGCTCGAATCCGATCCCAACGGAAAGCTCCGGCTCCAGTTCGAGGCCAACCCGATGGCCGCCATCGTGGAGGCGGCGGGCGGGGCCTCCTCCGACGGCGAGCGCTCGCTGCTCGACGTCGAGCCCGAGGACCTCCACGACCGTGTCCCCGTCCACCTCGGGAACCGCGACCTCATCGACCGGCTCGAAGGCGCGCTCGCGGACGGTGGGTGACGTGGCCGACGACCACGACGCACGAACCCAGGACGACGACCAGCGCGGGCCGTGGGTGCTGGCGCTCGGGGCGCTCGCGATCGGCGGGGTCGCGTTCTCGGTCGAGGCCTACCGTGCGCTCAAGGGCCGACGCGGCGGTCCGGGCGACCGCGAATAGTTCCCGAACGATCGCCGGGAACATGGAAAACGCTTTCCGCAATTCTTGCGGAGGGATGGTATGGAGATCCATATCGGCGGCGGGGCGAGCGACGAGGAAGCGCGCGTCATCGGCAGCGCGCTCGCCGAGCACGTCGGCGAGTCGATCGAGGTCTACGTCGGCGACGGCGACGAACCCGCGACGACCGCCGACCCGCCGGAGTCCGAGGATTCGACTGGTTCCTCTGGATCGGCGGCGACGGAGGAACCGGACCTCGGCCCGACCGAACGAGAGAAACAGCTCAGAAAGGAGATCGCCGAGATCGAGCAGGGCGGCCCCGAGAAGTACAAGGACCGCCTCTCGGACCAGGGAAAGCTCTTCGTCCGCGACCGCCTCGATCTCTGGTTCGATGGCGGACTCTCGTTCGAGGACGGCCGCTTCGCCGAGTTCGACGCCGACGACCAGTTACCCGCCGACGGGCTTCTCACGGGAGGAGCCGAGTTCGAGGGTCGCGACCTGCACGTGATGGCGAACGATTTCACCGTCAAGGCCGGCAGCATGGCCGGCAAGGGCGTCGAGAAGTTCCTCAGGATGCAACAGCGCGCGCTCAAGACCGGGAAGCCGGTGCTCTACCTGATGGACTCGTCCGGGGGACGGATCGACCAACAGACCGGGTTCTTCGCCAACCGCGAGGGCATCGGCAAGTACTACTACAATCACTCGATGCTCTCGGGTCGCGTCCCGCAGATCTGTGTGCTCTACGGGCCGTGTATCGCGGGCGCGGCGTACACCCCCGTTTTCGCGGATTTCACGGTGATGGTCGAGGGAATGTCCGCGATGGCGATCGCCTCGCCCCGGATGGTGGAGATGGTCACCGGCGAGAAGATCGACCTCCAGGACCTCGGCGGTGCGCGGGTCCACGCCGCCGAATCGGGCAGTGCCGACCTCGTGGCCGAGGACGAAGAACACGCCCGCGAGCTCGTCGCCCAGCTCGTCACCTACCTCCCGGACAACTCGGACGAGCAACCGCCGCGCGCCGACCCCCGACCGCCCGCGCGTTCGCCCGCAGGGATCGATTCGGTGGTGCCCGAACGCCCGAACCGGGGCTACGACATGCACGACGTGATCGAGCGCGTCGCCGACCAGGGCTCGATTCTCGAACTCGGTTCCGAGTTCGGCCCCGAGATCGTCACCGCCTTCTGCCGTATCGACGGCCGACCCGTCGGGATCGTGGCGAACCAGCCCGCCCACCGCGCGGGCGCGATCTTCCCCGATTCGGCCAAGAAAGCCGCCGAGTTCGTCTGGAAGTGTGACGCCTACAACGTCCCGCTGCTCTACCTCTGTGACACGCCGGGGTTCATGGCGGGGTCGGGGGTCGAGAAGGAGGGGATCCTCGAAGAGGGCAAGAAGATGATCTACGCCACCTCGTCGGCCACGGTGCCGAAACAGTGTGTCGTCGTCAGGAAGGCCTACGGCGCGGGGATCTACGCCATGTCGGGACCGGCCTACGACCCCGAGGCCACCCTCGGGCTCCCGTCGGGCGAGATCGCCATCATGGGGCCCGAGGCGGCGATCAACGCGGTCTATCGCAATCGACTCGACGAGATCGACGACGACGAGGAACGCGCCGAGCGCGAGGCCGAACTCCGTGAGGAGTATCGCGAGGACATCGACGTCCACCGGATGGCGAGCGAGACGGTGATCGACGAGATCGTGCCGCCGAGCGAACTCCGCGACGAGCTCGCCGCCCGGTTCGCGTTCTACGAGGACGTCGAGAAGTCGCTGCCGGACAAGAAACACGGCACGGTCCTGTAGTCGGACAACGAAAGGGGCGGTTCAGGTTTCCCCACCGCGTCCATATCCTCACCGACGGTACCGATGTCGCTTCGTCTCCGTCGACCGGGATACCACGCTACGGTCTGATCCCCCGACCGAACGCCGCGATGTAGACGGCGCTGGCGACGACGCCCGCGACCAGATAGCCCGCCACCGTCGCGATCGACGCGCCGCCGAGTCCCAGCACGAACGCGGCCAGCGGCCAGTAGAGTGGGAGTGCGCCGGCGAGGAACCCCCACGGCGTCGGGACGAACGCGACGGCGAGCACCGGCACGAGCAGCGTGAACCCGAAGAACTTGCTGACGACGACGCCCTCCACCGAGTTCGACGCGAAGCGCACGAGCAGGAGCGCGCTCCCGACACCCCACAGCGACCCGACCGCTGCACAGGAGACGAGCAGACCGAACGGAACCGAGACGAGACCGACAAGGGGGACGACGAGCACGCTGGAGACGAACGAGAGGAGCGTCACCGACAGCCCTCGATACAGGAGGTAGCCGCGACCCGTCAGTGGCGAGGTCCACAGTGCCGCGAGGACGTTCTGGTCGCGCTCCTCCAGCACGAGAAAGCCCGTCACGAAGCCGTACAGTAAGGGCGTGCTGAACGTGATCAGGGCGAGGACCAGTGGGTAGTACGGTCGCAGGTCGAACCCCGGCGCGAGGAGGTCGGTCGCGGCCGGAACGAGCAGTCGACCGACGAGCGCGTACGCCAGCGGAAGCACGGCGATGAAGGCGAGCAGCGGGTCGCGGAGCCAGTTCTTCAGGTCCGAGACGGCGAGCGTCACCACCGGGCCGTACTTTCGACCCATGCCGACCGACGACCCGCGCGGGACCGCCGTCTCGGAGGTCCCGGTCGTTCCGCCGTGGACGATGTACGTGTCGAACGCCCAGCGGGCGGCGACGGCGGCGACGCCGATCCAGACGACCAGGTAGCCGACGCCGTAGACGAGTTCCCCCGTCGGTACGGGAGAGAACGCCGCGCCGATGAGCACGAGCGACGCCTGCGTGGGGAACAGGGAGAACAGTGGACTCTCGACGATGCCGAGGAAGTCCAGCAGCGGGAGCGCCGTCGGCGCGAGGTAGACCGCCGAGGTCACGAAGTACGCGTTGATGGTGTCGAAGCGGGCGACGGCGACGAAGCCGAACAGCACGAAGAGGACGGACGTGAGGCCGACGCCGAGCACGAGGGCGAGTGGGTCGAAGGCGGGACCGACCGAGAGGAGGGCGAGAACGAGCGACGCGGCGACGGCCAGCAGGGTGAGCGACAGCGTCTTCGACAACAGATACTCGACGCCACTGAGGGGCGAGACGGTGAACGCGTCGACGACGCCCTCGCGTTTTTCGAACAGCACGAGCGCGGCGATGAAGTAGAAGCCGAGGAAGGCGGGGTCGCTGAACACGACGAGCGTCAGCGCGAGCGACTCGAACTCGTCGGGGACCTGCGTGAGTCCGAACACGTACAGCGCGGTGACGACGGCGTAGACGGTGTAGAACCCGTACCGGACCTGCAGTCGAACGTCCCATTCGAGCATCGACGCGAGGCGGTCGAGGGTCGACGACACGCCGTTGGCTGTCACGCTCTCGACGCTCATCGGAGTTGCTCCCCGGTGACGTCGAGGAACACGTCCTCGAGCGTCGCCTCCTCGGTGTGGAGGGTCTCGACGGCACCCGAGGCGAGCAGGCGCTGGAACTCGGGGTCCTCCGCGAGGCCGTCGAGCGGGAAGGTCAGTGGTTCGAGCGAATCGGTTTGGCTCCCATCCCGACTGACTTCGACGCGGACCGTCCGCTTCCCGTGCCGGACCTTCAGCGCCTTCGGTGAGTCGACGACGGGGAGTTCCCCGTCGACCATGAACGCGACGCGGTCGCAGAGTTGGTCGGCGACGTTCATGTCGTGGGTCGTCACGAACACCGTCGTCCCCGACGCCCGCAGCTCGCGGACGACGTCCTTGACGGTCTTCGCGTTCCCCGGGTCGAGACCGTTGGTCGGCTCGTCCAGAACGAGGAGGTCCGGATGGTTCAGCAGTGCTCGCACGAAGTTGAGACGCATCCGCATCCCCTTCGAGTAGGCGCTCACCGGTCGATCCGCGTCGTCGGCGAGCCCGACGAGCTCGAGCAGTTCGTCCGGGTCGCGCGGCTCCCGGTCATACAGCGAGGCGAACAGCGTGAGGTTCTCGCGACCGGTCAGTTTCAGGTAGTGGTTCGGTGCTTCGGCCGAGATGCCGATGCGCTCGTAGTAGTCACCGCCGTGATTCGCCACCTCCTCACCGAACACCCTCACCGACCCCTCGTAGCCATCGAGGAGGCCTGTCAGTACCTTCTGCGTCGTGCTCTTTCCCGCGCCGCTCGGCCCGAGAAAGCCGAATATCTCGCCCTCGCGGACCGTGAAGTCGATCCCCCTGACCGCCGGTTCGTCGCTCCCCGCGTAGGTGTAGGTCAGCCCGCGGATGCGGACGATGGGGTCGCTCGCCACCGGTGTGTCGGTTTCGGGCCCGCCGGCGGGTTCGACGTCGGTCGCGACCGCCGAGACCGTTCTGGCCTGCTCGGGCTCGCTCATACCCTCCCTCACGGCTTGTGAAACCATGAATATTACGTATTCTCATTTTCACAACGTAGCGCTCTTCTCGACGCCGATCGACTCCGTGAAAAACGAAAAACTATCCGTTCGGGAATTCGTCTATCGGACGTGAGGGGGTTCAGTGATGCGGAGCGCGACCGGATTCGGGACGGGTTGGTGGAGACGGGTCGGGAGTTGTTCACCCAGTACGGCGTGCAGAAGACCACTATCGCCGAACTCACCGACCCGGTCGGGATCGCTCCGAGCACGTTCTACCAGTTCTTCGACACCAAAGACGACCTCTACGCTGAAGTCCTCGAGCGCGAGAGCGACGAGATCGTCGGGCCGCTCATGGCGAACTCCTTCGAGTCGACGGACGACCCCGAGACGGCGATTCGACGGTTCCTGCGCTCCATCCTCGACGAGATCGAGACGAACCCGCTGATGCGACAGGTGCTGGTCGACGGGACCGCCCACGAGTACGTCACGCGCGGCACCGAGGGGGAGCGACGAGCGGAGCGCGACGAGGAACTGGCGTTCATCCTCCCGTACGTCGAACGGTGGCACGAACAGGGGGAGCTCGGCGACACGGACCCGAAGGTGGTCGCCAGCGTCATCCGCGCGGCCACGTTCATCACGCTCCACCAGGACGACATCGGCGAGGACCTCTACCCCGACACGCGAAACCGCATGATAGACGCCGTCGCGGCCGGTCTCACTGAATCTTCGCGCTGATCGAACTTCGACCACGCTTTTCACGCGGTCGAACCGCCACGAACGTCCGTCGCCGGTCCCGTTCCTCGCGACGAAAGACGAATCACGGGTCATCGACACCCATGCTCACCGGGGAGTTCCCGCACGACGCCGGGTACCTCCCGGACGAGGGATGTGGGTCTATTGCTGGCGCTCGAGAGAAGCGTTTAGGGTTCCACATCGCGTTCCCCGGTTGTGCGCATCGAGAACAGCTTCCTCCCGGTTCGCGGCGTCGGCGAGAAGACCGAACGCCGGCTCTGGCGCGAGGGGATCACCCACTGGGACGCGTTCGAGGAGTCCGCGGTCGGCGAGGCCCAGGGACGGCGGATCCGCGCGTTCATCGAGCAGGGCCGCGAGCGCCTCGCGGCCGGCGACGCGGAGTTCTTCTACGAGGCCTTCCCCTCCGGAAGCCGATGGCGGCTCTACGAGAACTTCCGCCCGCGAACCTGCTTCTTCGATATCGAGACCACGGGACTGGACGCCCGCTCCAGCGACGTCACCACGGTGAGCTTCCATCGGGCCGGCGAGACCACCACCCTCGTCCGAGGTGAGGACCTCACGCGCGGGGCGCTGGCGACCGAGCTCCGTGCGGCCGATCTCCTCGTTTCGTTCAACGGCAAGCGGTTCGACGTGCCGTTTCTCGAGCAATCGTTCGACCTCGACATCGACCGTCCGCACCTCGACCTGATGTACGCCTGTCGCCAGCTCGACCTCACCGGCGGGCTGAAGACCATCGAGCGTGCGGTCGGTATCGAGCGTGACCGGCCCGACATCTCCGGGCGCGACGCGGTCCGGCTCTGGCGCGCCCACCAACGCGGGGACGAGGACGCGCTCGACACCCTCGTCTCGTACAACCGCGCCGATACGAGGAACCTCGAAACCCTCCTCGACATCGTCGCCGACCGTCTCCACGACGACGTGTTCGTCGCGGCCTGCGACGGCCGATAGGGCATCCGGTACGGAACACGTCCAGCCACTCGATAGCGACGGCGCTCGGTGCTGTGGTCGCGTTCGGAGAACGGAAGGAGAGACGGACCGCGAGGAGAGAAGCAGTACCGAACTCAGCGCCGGCGCACGGCGACCAGCGCGGCCGCGAGAAGCGCGACGACCGCGACCACGACGCCGAAGCCGGGTCCGCCAGCCTCGGTGCCCTGCTCTTCGTCGCCGCTCGTGCCCGCACCGCCCGTCCCTGCGTCACCGCTCGTCGCCGCACCGCCGCTGGTGGTGCCCATCGCGGTCGTCTCGGCGGTTCCCGCGTCCGTTGTCGCGCTCGTCGTTCCCGCACCGGTCGTCCCGTTCGCGCCGGCCGACGACTCGGTGACGGCGAGGGTGGTGTTCTGGACGCTACCGTTGTTGACGACGACACCGACGGTGTAATCACCGGATTCTGGCGGGTTGGTGACGCCGGTGTAGTTCAGCGTGATACGGTCGCCCTCCTCGACGTCGAGCGTGCCGTCGAAGCCAACCGTGAGGTTACGGCCGTCGACGCCGATGTTCGACGTCGTGGTGTTGTTCACGACCTGGTCGCCATCGAGGGTGGCGGAGGCGATGTTGCCGCCGACCAGCCCGATCGAGGCGTTGCTCTCGCCGTAGTTCACCGTCACCGCCGAGAGGTTGCCCTCGGCGTCCGGTCCGGCGACCACGGAGACGTTGTGGAACGCGCTCTCGTTACCCGCCGCCGACGGGCTCGCCACTATCGAGGCGTTGCCGGACGCGTCCGTCGCGTTGGCGGCCGATGCGTTGCTCGCGTTGTCCTCACCCGCCGTCGCGTTCGCGCTTCCGGGTTCCGAAACCGCGAGGGTGGTGTTCTGGACGCTACCGTTGTTGACGCCGACCCCGGTGGTGTACTCGCCCGCTTCGGTGGGGTTGGTGACGCCGGTGTAGTTCAGCGTGATACGGTCGCCCTCCTCGACGTCGAGCGTGCCGTCGAAGCCGACCGTGAGGTTCCGGCCGTCGACGCCGATCGACGAGGTCGTGGTGTTGTTCACCACTTGGTCGCCGTCGAGGGTGGCGGAGGCGATGTTGCCGCCGACCAGCCCGATCGAGGCGTTGCTCTCGCCGTAGTTCACCGTCACCGACGAGAGGTTGCCCTCCGCCTCGGGACCGGCCACGACCGAGACGTTGTGGAACGCGCTCTCGTTGCCGGGCGTCGCGGGGTTCGCCACGATCGAGGCGTTACCCGACGTTTCGTCCGTCGCGTTGGCGGCCGATGCGTTGCTCGTGGTTTCGTTGCTCACCGACTCGTTGGCCGATTCGTCGGCCGTCTCGTTCGCCGCCGAGGCGTTCGTCTCGTTCGTCGCGCCCTCGTCGCCGGTGACCTCGATCGGGACCGTGGCCTCGCCCTCGCCGTCGGTCACGCTCACCGTGAACTCGTACTCGCCGGCGGGCACGCCGCTGAAGTCCATCCCGACGATGTCGGTCCGGTCGAGGTCGGTCGCGTCACTGCCCTCGTCGGTGAAGACTACCTCGTCGAGTTCGTCGTCACTGAGTCCCGACGCGGAGATGTCGAGGTCGTAGGCCCCGTCGAACAGCCCGTAGACGACGTTGAGGTTGAGCACGCCGTCGGCGACCGAGTCGACGGTGGTCCCACAGCAGTTACGGAATCGTACGTTCAGGGGGTCGTCCTCCGACGGGCTGTAGAAGCTCCCGTCGGTCGCGTTCGTGGCGTTCTCGCCGGACTCCTGGGCGGCGGCGGGGCCGGTGAGGGCGACCGCACCGACCGCGGCCGACAGCACCACCAGCACGGCGAGACTCACGCTCCGATATACCTTGGTTCGTGTCATTGTGTGTATAGCAACCGTGAAACGGCAACGTCGGCACGGCAGCGCGGACCGCGGCGGCCGAAACCGCACTCGTCGCCGTATTCGGTATCGGTGGGAACGAAACGCCTGAATAGTATATTCTTTTTGGTATCAATTCGAGCGAAACTCACTCGCGCGGTCGCTTCAACGATAACACGGTGCGGTCGAACCTACAGACGACCTCCTCGTCCTGGTTCAGCGCCTCGACGTGCATCGTCACGACCCCGCGCTCGCCGTCGCTGGTCTCCCGTTTCTCGACCACCGTCGAACGCGCGTGGATGGTGTCGCCGTGGAAGACCGGTCGTGGATGCTCCACGTCGTCGTACGAGAGGTTGGCGACGATGGTGCCGTCGCTGGTCTCGGGGATCGTGAGCCCAACCGCGAGGCTGAGCGTGTAGAGCCCGTTGACGAGGCGCTCGCCGAACTCGGTCCCCGCGGCGAACTCGCTATCGAGGTGGAGGGGCTGCTGGTTCATCGTCATGTCACAGAAGCGCTGATTGTCGCCCTCGGAGATCGTTCGGTGTTTGTCGTGCTCGATGGTCTCCCCGACCTCGAACCCCTCGTAGTAGCGCCCGGTCATAGCAGGATCCGGCACGCCCGAGACGAAAACGCGTCGATCGTGCGAGGATCTGGTATGATACACAACCACACTGTAAAAATATATATGGCCTTGAGGTCGTGATACGGAACACGGACGCCGGCCAGTCATCGGCCCTGACCAACGGTCGTGACCGGCGGGCATCGAACCCGACCCAGCATGACCACGACAGCTCCACCCGAAACCGACGAACCGTTCGAGACCGCAGCCGACACCGCCCGCCGCCAGCTCGACCGTGCCGCGGCGTACATCGACGTCGACCCCGGCACCGTCGAGCGGCTCAAACACCCGAAATCCGTCCACCGGGTATCGGTCCCGATCGAACGCGAGAACGGCGAAACCGAGGTCTACAGGGGGTATCGCGCCCAGCACGACAGCGCGCGCGGGCCGTTCAAGGGTGGGCTCCGCTACCATCCCGGCGTGACCGCCGAGGAGTGCATCGGCCTCTCGATGTGGATGACCTGGAAGTGCGCGGTGATGAACATCCCCTTCGGCGGTGGGAAGGGTGGCATCGTGGTCGACCCCAAGGACCTCTCCGAGAGCGAGATCGAACAGCTCACCCGCCGGTTCGCCGAGGAGCTGCGCAACGTCATCGGACCGATGCGGGACATCCCCGCACCCGACATGGGCACCGGGAGCCGGGAGATGGCCTGGTTCATGGACGCCTACTCGATGCAGGAGGGCGAGACCATCCCCGGCGTCGTCACGGGCAAACCGCCGGTCGTCGGGGGGAGCTACGGTCGCGAGGAGGCCCCCGGTCGGAGCGCGGCGATCATCACCCGCGAGGTGCTCGGGTACTACGACCGGGACATCACCGAGACGACGGTCGCGATCCAGGGGTTCGGGAGCGTGGGCGCGAACGCCGCCCGGCTGCTGGATTCGTACGGCGCGAACGTCGTGGCGGTCTCGGACGTCGACGGCGGGATCTACGACCCCGCCGGGCTCGACACCGAGGCGGTGATATCACACGAGGAACAGCCCGGCATGGTATCCGGTGACGCCGCGTCGGATACGCTCTCGAACGCCGAACTCCTCGAACTCGACGTCGACGTGGTGATCCCCGCCGCGATCGGCAACGTCCTCACCGCCGACAACGCCGACGACGTGCGCGCCGACATCGTGATCGAGGGCGCGAACGGGCCGACGACGACCCACGGCGACGAGATCCTCAACCGACGCGGTATCCCCGTGGTCCCCGACATCCTCGCCAACGCCGGCGGCGTGACGGTAAGCTACTTCGAGTGGCTTCAGGACATCAACCGGCGCGCGTGGTCGATCGAGGTGGTCAACGAGGAACTCGACGACGAGATGGTGTCGGCGTGGAACGACGTCCGCGAGGCGTTCGAGACCCACGACGGCGCGACGTGGCGTGAGGCCGCCTACATCGTCGGGCTCCGACGTGTCGGTGCGGCTCACAGCGCACGCGGCCTCTGGCCCTGAAGCCCGTAGATTAACGTCGTTCGTCCACCTCCCCCCGACATGGCTAGGCGAAGCGTGCTGTTCACGCCGGGTGACCGCCCCGAGATGCTTCGAAAGGCCCCGACGACCGGTGCCGACGTCGTCGTCTTCGACCTGGAGGACGCGGTCGCCCCCGAACGGATGGTCGAGGCCCGCGAGGCGGTCAACGACGTTCTGACGACGGATTTCGACCCGGACTGTGAGGTCTGCGTACGGGTCACCGCCGAGGCGGTCGAGGCGGACCTCGACGTCGTCCTTCGAGGTGACCCCCGCCTCGACGCGGTGATGTGCCCGAAAGTCGACTCCGTGGCGGACGTCGAGCGGGTCGCCGACGCGCTCTCGGACCGCGCCGTCGATCGCCCTATCTTCGCCTTGGTCGAGACCGCTCGGGGCGTACTGGAGGCTCCGGCGATCGCCGCGGCCGACCCGACGACGGCGGTCTGTTTCGGGGCCGAGGACCTCGCCGCCGATATCGGGGCGACCCGGACCTCCGAGGGAACCGAAGTGCTCTACGCCCGCGAGCGGGTCGTGCTCGCGGCGAGCGCCGCCGGGGTGGACGCGGTCGACATCGTCTTCACCGCGATCGAGGACGGCGAGGGATTGGCCGAGGAGACCGCGTTCGGGGCGGGGCTCGGCTACGACGGCAAGATGGTGATCCATCCGTCCCAGGTCGCCGTCGTCAACGATGCCTACACCCCGACGCCCGAGCGGGTCGAGTGGGCCGAACGCGTGCTCGACGCCCGCGACCGGGCCGCGAACGAGGGCCGCGGCGTGTTCCGGGTCGACGACGAGATGGTCGACGCGCCGCTCGTCGCGCAGGCCGAACGGGTAGTCGAACTCGCCCGTGCCGCCGACGCGTGATCAGATCATTATACTATATCCATGATATTCATTCGACGCCCTTAACAGGTGTCTCGACGATCGACTAGAGGATGTCCGAGGACGTGAACCCTTTCGAGAGCCTCCACGAACAGATAGACGACGCCGCCGCGGTCCTCGACGTTGCCCCGGGGGTTCTCGACCGGTTCAAGCACCCAGAACGCGTGCTCGAAACCACGCTTTCGATAGAACGCGACGACGGCTCGCTCGCTACCTTCGACGCCTTCCGCTCGCAGTACAACGGCGACCGTGGCCCGTACAAGGGCGGGCTCCGGTATCACCCGAACGTCACGCGTGACGAGGTGAAGGCGCTCTCGGGGTGGATGGCCTACAAGTGCGCGATGGTCGACATCCCCTACGGTGGCGGGAAGGGCGGGATCACGGTCGACCCGGAGGATTTGTCGGAAAACGAACTCGAACGTCTCACCCGGGCGTTCGGGGCCGAACTTCGGCGGGTCATCGGACCCGACGTCGACGTTCCCGCGCCCGACGTCAACACCGGCCCGCGCGAGATGAACTGGCTGAAGGACACCTACGAGACGCTCGAAAACACCACCGCGCCGGGTGTCGTCACGGGCAAGGCGCTCGAATCCGGCGGGAGCGAGGGGCGGGTCGAGGCCACGGGTCGGTCGGTGATGTTCACCGCGCGCGAGGCGTTCGACTATCTCGACATCGACCTCGACGGCGCGACGGTCGCGGTCGAGGGCTACGGCAACGTCGGCGCGATCGCGGCCCGGCTCCTCGAAGACGAGGGCGCGACCATCGTGGCGGTCTCCGATTCGAGCGGCGGGGTCCACAGCCCGGAGGGCCTCGACGCCCAAGCGGTCAGGGACCACAAGACCGAGACCGGGAGCGTCGAGGGCGCGCCCGACATCGAGGAACGGCTCACCGACGAGGAGCTCCTGACCCTCGACGTCGACCTCCTCATCCCCGCCGCACTCGAAAACGCGATCGACGGCGACCTCGCCGAGGAGGTCGAGGCCGACGTCATCGTGGAGGGCGCGAACGGGCCGCTCACGCCGCGGGCCGACGACGTGTTGAGCGACCGTGACGTCGCGGTCTTCCCCGACGTGCTCGCGAACGCCGGCGGGGTCACGGTGTCGTACTTCGAGTGGGTGCAGAACCGTCAGCGGTTCTACTGGGACGAGGAGCGGGTCAACGACGAGCTCGAGACGGTGATGGTCGAGGCGTTCGAGGACCTCGTCGAGACATACGAGGACCGCGGGCTGCCGAGCTTTCGGACGGCGGCCTACGTGGTCGGGCTCTCGCGACTCCTCGACGCCTACGACGAGGCCGGCACCTTCCCCTGAAGCGCCGGAGAGAGCGGATGTTTATGCCCCCACGCGTCCAACCGAGGGCGCGATGGTCTACAAGAAGATCACGATGATCGGTACCAGCGAGGAGAGCTTCGAGGCCGCAACCGACGCCGCGATCGACCGCGCCGAGGAGACCCTCAACGAAGTGACGTGGGCGACGGCCGAGAACCTCGGGGTCGACATCGGGGACACGGGCGAGCGTGAGTACCAGGTCGAAGTCGAGATCGCGTTCGAACTCGACGAGTAACTCCGACGAGATCCGCCGGCCAGTCGTGCCGGCGGTGCGGTCGCGGTACGGTCGGCGGTCGCGGTGCGGACCTGGTGGATGAAGGGCGAGGTCGTTCGAAAGGCGCGGAGCGCCTTTCGTGATGACGAGAAAGCTTCGCTCTCTCGAACCAACGCGAAGCGTCCGAGGGCTTCGGCGGTGGCGGACGCGGTGTGGGAGGTCAGTGGTCGTACCGCGAGCGACCGGCGGGAGCGAGCGGGCCAAGGAACCCCCGAGCGAAGCGAGTGGGGTGACGCGGTCTGCGTGAGTGGAACGAACGCAGGCTCGGCAGAGCTACGCTCTGCCGGTGGCTTATCCACATTTTGCCAGGGGAGCGAACGGCGCGAGGTTCGACCGAAGGGAGAACCTCGGATGCGAACGGGGAACGGAGTGACCCGTGAGCGAAGTGAGCGACCGCAGCAAAAGGTGGGGCTTGAGGTGGGGGGTTCTAGAGTACTCGTTTCCCGAGCGCGCTCGCGAGGAGTTCGACACCGAGTTCGGCGGTCTCGTTGTGTGAGTCGAGGATCGGGTTGGCCTCGACGACTTCGAGCGAGCGGAGCATGGACTCGCGTTCGGCGACGGTCTCCAGCGCGGAGTGGGCCTCGCGGTAGGTCACGCCGCCCCTGACGGGCGTCCCGACGCCGGGGGCGTGGCGGGGGTCGAGCCAGTCGAGGTCGAGGCTCACGTGAACACCGTCGACGTCACGGGTGGCGATGTCGAGCGCGTCCTCGGTGACGTCGACCACGCCCCGCTCGTCGATGTCGGACATGGTGAAGGCGGTGACGTCGGACTCGCGGATGCGCTCGCGTTCGGGGTCGTCGACGCTTCGGAGGCCGACGAGGACGACGTTCTCCTCGCGGAGGGTCGGCGCGTTGGCCCACGGGGTGTCGGCGAACGAGCCCCAGCCGAGCGCGGCGGCGAGCGGCATCCCGTGAACGTTGCCCGAGGGGGTGGTCTCGGGCGTGTTGACGTCGCTGTGGGCGTCGAACCAGATCGCGCCGAGGCTTGCCTCGCGGGCGCTGCCGGCGAGCGAGCCGATGGCGATCGAGTGGTCGCCGCCGAGCACCAACGGGAGGTCGTTCGTGGCGACCGCGTCGGCGACCTCGTCGGCGAGGCGGCCACAGACCGATTCGATCTCGTCGAGGTACTTCGCCCGGGGGTCGCGGGTCTCGGGGTCGCGCTCCTCGGCGTGGGAGACCGAGAGGTCGCCCGCGTCGGTGTACGACCGGCCGATAGAGTCGAGTGTGGCGGCGAGGCCCGCGTATCGGAGGGCGGAGGGACCCATGTCGACCCCGCGGCGGTCGGCCCCGAGGTCCATCGGTACCCCGATGGTTCTGATTGCCATGGTCGTTCCAGTTCGACCCCCGACGGGCAAAAGTCGTCCCCATCGCCGTCCGTGTGGTGGTTGCATCGTCCCGGTACCGTCGACCGTCCCGGTGTTCGTCTTCAAATTTTTGGTTCGAGATTCGAATCCCGTGCAGGTTCGGGGCCCGAAACCCGAAAACCGTCGTGAGAAAGAGCTCCTCGTTTCCGTTCATCGATAATTACGCACACGGCCACCCGTCGGGTTTAAGGGACCCTGTAACCAACACGGACTTATGTCATCTATCGAACTCACGGACAGTCAGAAGAAGATCCTCCAGGAGCTCGTCGACCTCTACCGGGAGAGCGAAACCGCAGTGAAGGGGGAGGCGATCGCCGAGATGGTCGACCGGAACCCGGGCACGATACGCAACCAGATGCAGAGCCTGAAAGCCCTCCAGCTGGTCGAGGGGGTCCCGGGGCCGAAGGGTGGCTACAAGCCGACGGCGAACGCGTACAACGCGCTCGACATCGAGGAGATGGACGAGCCGGAGTCCGTCCCCCTCAGCCACAACGGCGAGCGCGTCGAGACGTTGATCGTCCAGGAGATCAACCTCCTCAGCGTTCATCACCCCGAGAAGTGCCGGGCCGAGATCCACATCCAGGGGTCGGTACGGGACTTCCACGAGGGTGACAAGGTAACCGTCGGCCCGACGCCGAAATCGAGGCTCGCGATCACGGGTACCGTCGACGGCACCGTCGACACCGACAACACCCTGATCATCAACACCGAGGGCATGGAAGCCCCGGCCGACGGCTAGTACACACGATTCGCCCGACGTATCGAGCGGTACGAGCGACGAACGGCGGTCGCGGTGCGGGTGCGGTGCGACCGCGGTGCGGTCGGCGGCCTGTGGTGGGTGCGGGCCTGGTGTCTCGGCGAACGAATGTGAGCCGAGGCTCAGGAGCGTGTGCTCTCCTGGTGGATGAAGGGCGAGCGAACGAAGTGAGCGAGGGCTTCGGCGGAGGCGATGCTGTGCCAGGGCGGTTGCGGAATTGTTAGTCGTTGTACCGCGAACGAGCGAAGCGAGTGAGCGGCGGTTTTTAGTCCAGGTTTTTGCGAGGAGTGGTTCGCGAGCGCAGCGAGCGAACCCGACGAGGAAAAAAGTGGGTGTGTTCAGCGCCCGCGAACGAAGGCGGAGAGCCGGTCGGCGAGCCCGGCGCGGTCGCCGAGTTTGAGGTAGTAGGCCGCGCCGCCGTCCTCGTAGTAGTGTTCGATGTGGCGCTCGACCTCGAAGCCGATGTGTTTGTAGAACGCGACGGCGGCCTCGTTGGTCGCGCGGGCGTGGCAGGTCACGGTGTCGTGTTCCTCGGCGACGGTGGCGATGAGGCGGCCGCCGAAGCCCTCGCCGCGGTGGTCGCCGTCGATGGCGAGAAAGAGAACGTAGCCGTCGCGTCGGACCGCCGCGAAGCCGATGAGCGAGTCGGCCGCGTCGGCGTCGTGGTCGCCGGCGAACAGGAGGTGGACGGTGGCGCGACGGTAGGCGTCGGTGAAGAAGCCGCGGCGCTGTTTGAGCACACCCTCCCGCTCGCGGATGCGCTCTTTCAGCTCCCACGCCGAACCGACGTGCTCGTCGCTGCCCGACTCGACGATACTGGTCGTGACATCGACGCTCACTGGCTCCCGAATAACACATGGGGGACCATAACTCCACCGCCCAGTCGGCCATCACCCACCCGGCACGGGATTGCACAACGCTTTCGAGTGAAGCCCATCTTCGACGGATATGTCTACACCTCGCGACGCCGAGTCGGCCCAAAGCGGGATCGTCGGGCGGGTTCGAGAGTGGCTCATCAGCGGGGCCGCGCTCACGATCCCCTTCATCATCACGGTGATGGTGCTCGGGTTCGTGCTCAACTTCCTCAGCAACGTCCTCACACCGGTGGTCGAGGCCGCGGGGGTGGTGGGACTCAACGAACCCGTTCGGAGCCTCGCCCGGTCGATCGGACTCGGCCCCGCCTTCGGGTCGGTGTTCATCGAGTTCGGGACGGTACTCGCGTTGGTAGCACTGGTGCTCGTCGTGGGCTTCGCCGCGAACGCCACCTCCTCGAAACACGGCTTCTCGGAGTGGTTCCACACCGCGATGGAGGCCATCCCCGGCGTCGGGTCGGTCTACACGAGTTTTCGCCGGATGAGCGACGTCCTGCTCGAGAGCGACACCAGCAGCTTCCAGGAGGTCAAACTCATCGAGTTCCCGAACGAGGGGACCTACTCGTTCGCGTTCGTGACCGCGACGCCGCCCGATACGATCAACGAGGCGGCGAACCACGACGACCTCCGGACGCTGTTCATGCCGCTCGCGCCGAACCCCGTGATGGGGGGGTTCCTGGTTCACGTCCCGAGCGCCCGGGTCTACGACGTCGATATGACCGTCGAGCAGGCCGTCAGCGCGATCGTCACCAGCGGCGTGGCGATCGGTGAAACCGACGAGGCGGCCGGACTCTCGGCCGACGAACTCGCGGCGCTCGGGCAGTACGACACCGAACGGACCAACCTCGAAGAGGGGCTCGTCGGCGCGCCGGCGGAGCGGGGGTCGGCGAGCGAACGCGAGACGGACGACGACCGGTAACCGGCTACCGAAGGAAGTCGAACGAGACGTCGGCGGGCGTCGTCCGCGCCTCGACCGGGCTCCCGTCCTCGTACTTCACGAAGTTCAGATAGAACAGTTCGCCACAGCCCTCGCCGTCGGTCTCGCTCGCGCCGCAGACGATCTCGACGCCGTCGCTCTCCTCGAAATCGTCGTAGGGCGCAGCGTACTCCCAGCCGTCGAGCGCGAACGGCGTCACGGACTTGTCGGCGAGCGCGGCGTCGCGGTCGAGGGTGACGACGGCATCACACCGCGGGCAGGTGTACCGAACGGCGACCATATCCGACGAAGGGTCTCGCGGCATATAGCTCCCGCGTCGGGGGACGCTCAGTCGAACATCCCGGTCGACATGTACCGCTCGCCGCTGTCCCAGAAGACGGTGACGACGAGCGGGTCGTCGGTGTCGCCAGTGTCGGCTCCCGCCCCGCCGTCGGTTTGGAGTTCGGTCGCTGGCGATGCGTCGTCGGCCAGTCGGCTCGCGACCCGGCGGGCGACGAGGTTCGACGCGCCGCTGGACTGGCCCACCAAGATCCCTTCCTCGCGCGCGAGACGTCGGCATTCGGCTTCGCTCTCCTCGAGGTCGACGGTCTCGACCGAGTCGATGAGGTCGCGGTCGAGGATGTCGCTCACGAACCCTGGCCCCATCCCCTCGAACTCGTCGGTGCCGGCCTCGCCGGTCGAGAGCACCGCGTTGGTCTCTGGTTCGACCGCGACCACGGTCATTTCGGGGAATTCCTCGCGGAGCCGCCGCCCGATGCCGGTGATGGTGCCTCCCGTCCCCACGGCTGCGACGAGCGCGTCGACGGTCCGGTCCCCGACCTGGTCGAGGATCTCCGGCCCGGTTGTGTCGTAGTGGGCCTGCGCGTTCGCCGGGTTCTCGAACTGCCGGAGTTGGACCATCCCCTTCCCCGCTTCGAGTTCGTCGGCGCGATCCTTCGCCTCGGTCATCTCGCCGTCGACGAGTTCGAGCTCCGCGCCGTAGGCCGCCATGACGCGCTGGCGCTCCTCGGACTTCGAGGCGGGCATCACGATGGTGCAGTCGTAGCCCCGGACGGCCGCGACCACCGCCAGCCCGATGCCGGTGTTGCCGCTGGTCGGTTCGACGATGTGGTCGCCGGGTTCGAGCAACCCCGCTTCCTCCGCGGCCTTCACCATCGCGGCCGCCGGACGGTCCTTCGCCGACCCGCCGGGGTTCTTGGATTCGACCTTCGCGGCGACGGTCGTCCCCGGCGGCGAGGCGACCCGCACGAGGGGTGATCCGATGGCGTCGAGGATGCTGTCGTCCATTGGGTTCGGTTGGCTACCGACGCCTAAACCGGTGACGGGACCGGGTGAACGCGTCGTCGGAGTCCCCGAGGTCAGCCGCTCGGGAACGAGACGCGCACGAGGCGGTCTACCGATCGGCGTGTGTGGATCCGATTACCGTGACCGATTGTTACGACCTCGTGTGCTACCCGCGCGAGGACCACGATCCCTCGCGCTCGCTCTCGGCGAAACCGACGACAGCCTGAAGCCGCCGCCGACCCGCGGTCGAACGATGGCGACCACCGAACCGGACCCGCTCGCGAACCCAGGCACCGCCGACCGGGTCGCGGCGGCGTTCGGGGTCTTCACCGTGGTCGTTTCGCTCGGCGGGATCGCGTCCGCGATCGCCCTCTCGACGCGCTTTTCGTTCGCCACGGACGCGCTCTCGGACCTCGGGCGGGCGACCTGGCGCTCCTCGACGGCCTTCAACACCGGGCTCCTCGTGTCCGGCCTGTGTGCGCTGGTTCCGGGGGTCGTACTCGTGAGGAACTCGCGGACCCTGCTCCACGTCGCCGGAAGCCTCGCGTTCTCGCTCTCGGCGGTCTGCCTCGCGCTGATCGGCGTCTTCGCGCTGCCCGCCCCCCAGCACGGCACCGTCGCGGTCGGCTTCTTCCTCGGGTTCACCGTCGCGTTCGTCTGCTACGGCGCGGGCGACGTGCGCTCGGGCGCGCGGCGCTGGGGACTCTTCGCCATCGGGCTCGCGGCGGTCCACGTCGGCGGCTGGGCGGTCTGGATCGCCGCGGGCACGCCCGGCGGCCTCGCGCTCCCCGAAATCGTCGGGTCCGGCTGTGTCTCGGCGTGGATCCTCGGGACCGCCGTCAGACTGTGGTGAGGTCCACTACTCGACCCGCTCGGACGAGCGCTCGTGGCGTTTCGCGAGTTCGACGTAGTGCTCGCCGGCGTGGGTCCACGGCGAGTCCTCGACCTCCGTCTTGGTCTCGGCTGGTGTGCCGGCGACCAGCGTACGTGGAGGAACCTCGGTCCCTTCGGTGACGACACTCCCGGCGGCCACGAGCGCCTCGCTCCCGACCTGTGCACCGTCGAGCACTGTGGCACTCATCCCGACCATCGCGCGCTCGCCGACCGTCGCCGCGTGGACGATGGCGGTGTGGCCGATGGTTGCACCAGAACCGATCTCACAACCCTCGTGACAGACCGCGTTGTCCTGGACGTTCGCGCCCTCGCGGACCACGATCGCGCCCGAATCACCGCGGAGCGTGACGTGCGGCCAGACGCTCGCCTCGGCTTCGATCGTGACGTCGCCGATGACGACCGCGGTCTCGTCGACGCGGGCGGACTCGTGGACGTCGGGTGTGGTGCCCTCGAACGATCGGATGACCATGGTACGGACGCGGGTCCGACCGGGAATAAATCCGCGTGTCGGCACGTCGCGGGCCTGCGCCGGGCGGTGGTCGTGCGGACACCGAATCGGTTTATCCACGACGGCACAACGGGGCGTATGAACACCGACCGCGTGACACTGGCCGCGATGGTCTTCGCGGTGCTCTTCGGTCAGGTGGCGCTCTATCCGGGGGTTCCGGAGCTCGTGCGCGCGCTCGGCGCGACCACGACGCTCGACGCCGGGACGTGGTTTCTGGGGGCCGAGTACGCGGGCTTCGTGCTGTTCGCGGGCGTGTGGGGTGCGGCCAGCGACGCGGCGGGTCGGCGGGTCCCGTTCGTCGTCGCGGGCGCGCTCGGCGGGGTGGCGAGCTACCTCGCGCTGGTCGGCCTCGCAACGGTCACGGACATCGGGTTCGGCGCGATGCTCGTCCTCCGGTTCGTCGAGGGGAGCTTCACCATCGCGGCCTTCTCGCTCTCGATAACCATGCTGATGGACCTGGAGGGGGGCCACGGCCGCAACATGGGTGCGGCGGGGATCGCGATCGGCTCCGGGACGGCGCTCGGCGCGCCCCTCGGCGGCCAACTCTCCGAGGTCGGTCCCCTCGTGCCGATCGCCGTCGCCGCCGGTTTGCTGTGTGTCGTGGCGCTGCTCGCGACCCGACTCACGGATAGAGTGCCGGAAACCACGCGAGGTGGTCTCCGAGCGGCGCTCGATAGCCTCCGGGAGCGTCCCGCCCTCCGCCTCCCCTACGCCTTCGGGTTCGCGGACCGGTTCACGGCGGGCTTCTTCGCGCTCGTCGGCACCCTCTACTTCCGCCAGACCTTCGACCTCGACGCCGGTGCGGCGGGGCTGGTGCTCGCGCTCTTCTTCGCGCCGTTCGCGCTCGGGCAGTACCCCGCGGGCCGGCTCTCCGACCGGATCGGACGTCTCGTGCCCGTCGTCGCCGGATCAGTGCTCTACGGCGTGACGATCCTCGCGGTGTACCTCGCCCCGACGGTCGAACTCGCGAGCGCGACGATGCTCTTTCTGGGCGCGGCGGGCGCGCTGGTCGCCCCCGCCACGATGGCGCTCGTCACCGACCTCGCGACCGACGACCGGGGCACCGCGATGGGTGGGTTCAACATCGCGGGCAGCCTCGGCTTCCTGGTTGGAACCGTCGGCGGCGGTGCCATCGCCGATAGCTTGGGGTTCGGCGCGGCGTTTCTCGCCGCGGCGCTTCTCGAAGCCGGTATCGTCCTCGTGGCGCTCCCTGCACTCCTCCGCCTCGACGTGCCCCGTGCCGGTCCGTTCGGCGGCCGGGAATCCGCCTGAACGGGTTGCCGTGAACTCGCGCCCGCCTCACCTCGTCCGCTCGACGAAGTCGACGATTCGCTCCGCTATCTCCTCGCCGGCGTCCTCTTGGAGGAAGTGACCCCCGCCCTCGATCCAGACGTCCGGTTGCTCGCTCGCCGTCGGAATGAGGTCGCGAAGCGGGTCGCGGTCGGGCGTCGTGATGGGGTCCGAATCCGAGAACAGCACGAACGCCGGCTTCTCCCACGCCGAGAGGCGCTCCGCGGCGGGGCGGGTGATCTCGGTGCCCTCGCCGCCACCCTTTCGGGGAACCATGTCGGGCCAGACCCGCGCACCGGCCTTGTACGACTCCTCGGGGAAGGGAGCCTCGTAGGCCGCGAGGACCTCCTCCGGGATGTCCGTCGAGGTGGCGTTCTCGACGAACAGCGAGACCGGGAGTTCGTCGGCGTCCTCGACGAACTGGCGGAAGGTCTCCCACGCCTCGGGCATCTCCTGGTCCCCGCTCGGGATCCCGGTGTTCATCGGGACGAGCCGTGCGAACCGTTCGGGGTGGTGACCCGCGACCGAGAGACCCAAGATCCCGCCCCAGTCCTGGCAGACGAGGGTGACGTCAGTGAGGTCGAGCGCCTCGACGAAATTCACCAACGAGTCGTAGTGCATGCGGAAGGAGTACTCGGCGGGGTCGTCGTACTTCTCCGACCGGCCGAACCCGACGAAGTCCGGGACCACGACCCGCCCCGCCTCCGCGAGGGTCGGCACTAGCTTTCGATAGAGGTAGCCCCACGTCGGCTCGCCGTGGAGACACAGAAACGTCTCGTCGCCGCTCCCTTCGTCGACGTAAGCCATCTCCGGTCCGCCGACGTCGACGAAGTTCGCCTCGTACGGATAGTCCGGCAAGTCCTCGAACCGGTCGTCGGGTGTGCGAACGAGCGCCATTCTCGGTCGTACTCCCGGCGGTCACATGGCTGTTTTCCCGGCCGGTTCCGGTCGTTCAGGAGCCGTGGTCCCGATGCGCGGTCTCGACGCCCGCCGAGAGTCCGTCGCGGTCCTCGTGAAACGCCAGATGGGACTCACAGTCGCAGTCGGAGGCCCCGAACGCCGGGACCCGTTCGCCGGGAACCGCCCGGGCGATGGCGCACTCGGCGTCGACGGTAGTCGTCACGGCCCGGTCGAGCACCGTCGCGGGGCGGCCGAGCAGATAGTCGATGTGCCAGTGGCGGACGTCGCGCTCGCCGGCGGCGACCTCGCGGTGCCGATCGACCCGTGCGAAGCCGCCCGGGCCGAGCGCGCTGCCCGTGTAGGCGTACCACCCTGCTAGGAGGTCGCGTTCGCCGAGCGCGCCAACCTCGATGGTCGCCGGCGTCGGCAGCTCGATCAGGAGGGTGTAGGTGCCGCTCGTCATGCGGACACCAGCGTGCGGGGGAGGGTAAGTGTCCCGTGTGAGAAGGGAGAGATGTGAAACGAGGGGCGGGAAACGGGAGATGGGGAGAAACGGGAAGCGGAGAGTGAGAGAAAGGAGACCGACTACGACGGGCTCGGGGTCTGGACGTGCGAGAGGTACGAGGTGAGGTCGGCGGTGGTGATGATGCCGATGACGCCGTCGGTGTCGCTCACGACCGGCATGTGGTGGAAGCCGTGTTCGAGCATCGTCTCGGCGACCTCGGTGATCGGGTCCTGGACCGTCGTGGTGATGACGTCCGTGCTCATGTACTTCGCGACCGTGGTCTCGGCCTTCGGGCTGCTCGCGGCGACGATCCCGACGAAGTCGGTTGTCGTGAGGATCCCCTGGAGGTCGTTGTTCCCGTCGACGACCATCACGGAGCCGATCCCCTCTTCCAGCATCACGTTCGCGGCCTCCTCGACGAGCGTGTCCGGGCTCACCGTATGCAGGTCGCTCGACATCAGCCGACCGACGAAGATATCGTCCATGATCCTTCATCAATCGGGGGCAGTATAAACGTTCCCGCCGGGGCGAAACCTGTCGAGAGACCGGTCGCCCGGTTCGTGTGGCCGCTATCCCGGGCGAGGAGGCGGTGGTTTCATGCGGGTCGGTCGGCACGGTGGTGGTATGGACCTGCTCCACACCTGCCTCAACGTCGCCGACGCCGACCGCGCGGTCGAGTTCTACGTCGAGGAGCTCGGTTTCGAGGCGTCGTGGTCGTTCGAGACCGAGGACGGCGAAACCGAGAATCGCTACGTCGCCGCGGACAACGGCGTCGAACTCCAGCTCTCGGAGACGGCGGGCGAGACCGAGTTCGAGCAGGGTACCGCCTGGGACCACGTCGCGGTGGCCGTCGAGAGCGTCGACGAGGCGTTCGCGGAGATCGACCACCACGGCGTGGTTCAGGAGCCCGCCGACAACACCCCCGCCGGGGCGCGTACGGCCTTCGTCCGCGACCCGGACGGGCACGTGGTCGAACTCGTCGAATCGCTCGACGACTGACCCCGCCGAACCCGCCGCTCGCCACCCGCAAGCCGTTTGACGACGGCCCCACACGGTTCTCGTAGTGACGAACGAGCACGACGAGCCAGCCGACGGGACGCCCGCCCCCGACGACCAGCCCCTCTCGGCGACCGAGTTCCGGGCGGTCCTCGAAACCCTGGGCCGACCCGTAACGACCGCGAGCGGGGTCGCGCGGGTTCGGGAGTGGTCACAGACGGCGGCAAGCGATGCGCTCGACGCGCTCGTCGACGCCGGCGACCTCGAACGTCTCGACGTGAGCGACGACCCCCGGGTCTGGTACCCCCGCGAGTTCGCCGACCTCGTCTCCCCGGAGCACGTCGTCGTCTTCCCCGACCGCCGGGAGCTGGTGGTCGAACACCCCGAGCAGTTCACCCGCGCACAGCTGACACAGTTCGCCCACCTCGTCGACTCCTCGGGCGACGGCGCGTACATCTACGAGATCAGGGAGGAGGACGTCTGGTGGGCCCCCTACGACCACGTCGACGACCTCGTTCGGACGATGCGGAACGTGTTGCCCGAGCGCTCGCCGAAGCTGGAGGAGTGGGTCGAATCCCAGTGGCGGCGCGCGCGCCGGTTCGCGCTCACCACCCATCCGGACGGCTACACGGTTCTGGAAGCCGAGAGCCCCGAACTCATGGGCAACGTCGCGCGTCAGAAGCTCGACGCCGACCACCTCCACGCCCCGATCTCCGATACCGAGGGGTGGGTCGTCGAGGGAAAGGAGGGTGAGATCAAGCGAACCCTCTACGACGCGGGCTACCCGGTGCAGGACCTCCGCGACCTCGACGGCGGGGCCGACCTCGACGTCGACCTCGGGCTCGACCTCCGGGACTACCAGCGCGACTGGGTCGAGCGCTTCCTCGGGTCGGGTGCCGGCGTGTTGGTGGGGCCGCCGGGGAGCGGCAAGACGGTGGCCGCGATGGGGGCGATGAGCGAGGTCGGCGGCGAGACCCTCGTGCTCGCGCCGAGCCGCGAACTCGCCGGCCAGTGGCGTGAAGCCCTCCTCACCCACACCGACCTCGACCCCGACCAAATAGGGGAGTACCACGGCGGCGAGAAACGGATCCGGCCGGTGACGATCGCGACCTACCGCACCGCCGGGATGGAGCGCCACCGGAAGCTCTTCGACGAGCGCCGGTGGGGACTGATAGTCTACGACGAGGTCCACCACATCCCGGCCGCCGTCTATCGCAAGAGCGTCGACCTCCAGGCCAAACACCGCCTCGGTCTCTCGGCCACACCCGTTCGGGAGGACGACAAGGGGGCCGAGATATTCACCCTCATCGGCCCGCCCATTGGTACTGATTGGGCCAAACTCTTCGAGGCTGGCTTCGTCGCCGAACCCGAAGTCGAGCTCCGGTTCGTGCCCTGGGGATCGGAGGCCGACCGCGACGAGTACGCGAGCGTGACGGGCCACGAGCGCCGCCGGGTCGCGGGGTCGAACCCCGCGAAGCTCGACGCCATCCGGTCGCTGCTTGACGAGCACGCCGACGCGAAGGCGCTCGTCTTCGTCGAGTGGCTCGACCAGGGCGAGAGCTACGCCGAGGCGCTGGGGATCCCGTTCATCAGCGGCGACACCCCCCATCCCGAACGCGAGCGGCTGTTCGACGAGTTCCGGCGCGGGGAGCGAGCGAGACTGGTCGTCTCGCGGGTCGGCGACGAGGGCATCGACCTCCCGAACGCCGAGGTCGCGGTCGTCGCCTCCGGCCTCGGCGGGTCGCGCCGCCAGGCCTCCCAGCGCGCCGGCCGAACGATGCGTCCCGCGGGGAGTTCGCGGCTCTACGTCCTCGCGACCCGCGGCACCCGCGAGGAGGAGTTCGCGCGCCAACAGCTCCGTCACCTCGCGGGCAAGGGCATCAGGCTCACCGAGACGACGTTCGAGACCGAGTAGCGGTCCGCACCGACCACGGCCGCCTGTCGGTACCGAAGGGGCTATACCGACGGGTTGTTAGTAGAAAGATAGTATGAGCTATATCGTCGAGGGACGGGCCTCGAACCCACACCTCGTTTCGGGAGGAGAACGGCTGTGACGTGCGAATTCGACGACCGGGTCGGGAAACGATGAACCGGTCGGTACTCGCCGTGGTGCTCGTCGGTCTCGTCGTGATGCAGGGCACCGTCGGGGGCGTGCTCGTCGGCGAATCGAACACGGCCGCCAACGCGAACGACACGGGGAACGACTCGTCGGCGCTCTCGGAGCTGAGCAACGCGACGGGCTTCGCCACCGACGCGCTCGATGTGAGTGCGTCGAACGCCGGCAATTCGTCGACCGAAACGGGCAGTTCGACCGATACGGCCGAATCAGCTGAGTCAGCCGAGTCGAACGACTCGACCGAAGCGAGTTCGGGCTCCGACGACGCGTCGGACTCGACATCGGCGACGGGCGGAACGTCGGCCGCCGAAACCTCGGACGGAACGACGGACGAAACCGGGTCCGACGACAGCACGTCCTCGGAAGCCGAATCGGGCGAGAGCGAGGATGCCGAGTCGTCGTCCGAGGCCGAATCGGGCGACGGTGAGGACGCGACGACGGCGGTCACGACGGACGGTGACGCGTCGGCGAGCGAATCGGCTTCGGCCGAAAGCGGTGAGGAGGGGGATACCGGGTCCGCGGAGGGCACGTCGGCCGGATCGTCGAGCACGGCATCGGCCGCCGACGGAGCGGGTAGCGGGGCGGCATCGACGAGCGCGTCGGCCGGTTCCGCGAGCCCGACCAGCAGTGCAGAATCGGAGGGAGCCGCGAGCCAGAGTGCCGCAAGTCAGGGCGCTGCGGGCGGTTCGTCGAGCGCGGCACCGACCACGTCGGGAGCTGCGGGAGCGAGTAGCGGGGCGGCACCGGCCGCGGCGGCCGGTGGCTCGTCCCAGTCCGCACCGAGCGGCGCGAGTGCTGGTGGGGCACCCCAATCAGCGGGTGCAGCAGCACAGAGCCCGGCGGGGAGTGCGGGTGCACAGGGTCAGAGCGCCCAGGGTGCGCCGGGCGCGAGCGCGGCCGGCGGTAGCCAGGCTGCGGCCGGGAGTGGGGCGAGCGCGGTCTCGCCCGACGCCGAGTTCGACATCGTCTCGGTCGATTCCGACGTCGCGACCGGCGAGCCCGGCACCGTCTCGGTGACGATCGAGAACACCGGCGAGGACGCCACCGACGCCGTGGTGAACTTCCAGTCGGGCTCCGGTGACCTCCTGTTCGGCCAGTCGGCGAGTACGAGCCGCTACATCGGCGACTGGGAGGAGGGCGAGAGCCGGACGGTCGACCTCTCGGTCCAGGCGGCCCCGGGCGCCGATAGCGCCGACTACCCGGTCGAGGCCTCGGTCTCCTACGAGGACGACGACGGCGAGGCCGCCCAGTCCGCGAGTTCGACCTTCGGCGTCACGGTCGACGAGGCGAGCGACGACCTCTCGGTGACGAGCGTCGACTCTGACGTCCCCGTCGGCGGCACCGGCAACGTCAGCGTCACGCTCGAGAACACCGGCGAGGACGCGACCGATGCGGTGGTGAACCTCCAGACGCTCTCGGGCGACCTGCTGTTCGACCGGAGCGCGAACGCGACCCGGTACGTCGGCGACTGGGACGCCGGCGAGTCGAGGACCATCGAGGTCACGATGCAGGCGACCCCGAGCGCCGACACCGACACCTACCCGGTTCAGGCCTCGGTCTCCTACGACGACTCGGACGGCGAGGCCGCCCAGCTCGGCCCCGCGACGTTCGGCGTTACCCCCGAGAGCCAACAGGAGTTCTCGCTCGACGACGTGTCGGGCGACCTCGAAGTCGGCTCCTCGGGCACGGTCACGGGCACGGTCACGAACGACGGCCCGAAGGACGCTACCGACGCGGTGTTGACGGTTTCGCCCAACAGCACGAGCGACGTGATACCGCGCCAGAGCCAGTACGTCCTCGGCGACCTCGACGTCGACGAGTCGACCTCGTTCGACCTCCCCGTGCTCGTCAACGACACGACCGAGCCGGGCGAGCGCCAGGTCCAGTACTACGTCCAGTACTACGATTCGGACGGCGACCCGCTCCGGAGCGAGGCGTTGACGGCGACGGTCGACATCGACGAGCAGGAGGACGACTTCGAGGTGGTCTCGACCAGCAGCGACGTCGAGACCGGCGAGGAGGGGAGCCTCACGGTGGTGATGAACAACACCGGCGAGAACGTCACGGACGCGACGGTGTCGTTCCAGTCGCTCTCGGGCGGCGTGCTGTTCGGCGAGTCCGCCAACGCGAGCCAGTTCGTCGAGGACTGGGACACCGGCGAGGAACGGAGCTTCGAGTTCGACGTGACCGCGACGGGCAGCGCGGACACGACCTACCCGATGCAGGCCTCGCTTCAGTACACCGATTCGGAGGACGACGGGGCCCAGGCGGGGCCGTTCGCCTTCGGCGTCACCCCGGGCGAGAGCGAGGACGACTTCGAGGTGGTCTCGACCGACTCGAACGTCCAGGTCGGCGACGAGGGTCCGATCACGCTCACCCTCCAGAACAACGGCGAGAACGCGACCGAGACGACGGTCTCGCTCCAGTCGCTCACCGGCGACATCACGCTCGGCCAGACCGCGAACGCGACGGCGTTCGTCGGCGAGTGGCCGACGGGTGCCCAGCGGACGGTGAGCTTCAACGCCACCGCGACCAACACCACCGACGTCCGTGACTACCCGTTCCAGGCCTCGGTCTCGTACAACGACCCCGACGGCGACCAGGCCAGCGGCGGGCCGTTCACGGTCGGCGTGACGCCGGAGCCGGAGCAGAACTTCAACCTCTCGAACGTCGAGAGCACCCTCCGGGTCGGCTCCGAGGGCAACGTCACCGCGCAGGTCACGAACCAGGGCCCACAGGCCATCGACAACGCGGTCGTCCAGCTGGAGAGCCAGAGCGAGTCGCTGAGTCCCCAGGAGACCGAGGCCGCCGTCGGAAGCCTCGCGCCGGGCGAGTCGGCCAACGTCTCCTTCCCGATCGAGGTGCCCGATAGCGCCGAATCCGGGGCGCGTCAGCTCTCGTTCGTCGTGGAGTACGACAACGAGAACGGCGACACCCGTCGGAGCGGGAGCCTCGACACCCAGGTCGACGTCGCCGGCCAGCGCGACTCGTTCATCGTCGAGCGCGCCAACGCTTCGGTCGGGATCGGCTCCTCGGAGGCCGTGACGCTCAACGTCACCAACAACCGGGATACGGTCGTCACGAACCTCAACGCGAAGGCCTACGCCGACACCCCGCTCTCGCTCTCGAACGACGAGGCCTACATCGCCCGGCTCGCGCCCGGCGAGAGCGAGCAGATCAGCTTCGGCGTGAGCGTCACCGGAAGCGCGAGCGAGGGCCAGTACCCGCTCTCGGTCGACTTCCAGTACGACACGCCGAGCGACGCCGGCCAGCTCTCCCAGGAGTACAACGTCCCAGTCGAGGCGACCGAATCGAGCGGCGGCGGCCTACTGTCGTCGGCACCGGTGATGATCGGCCTCGCGGCGCTCCTCGTCGTGCTCGGCATCGGCGTCGTCTGGTCGCGACGGTGAGCCAGCACTGATGGTCGACCTCGACTACCAGCGCCTCATCGACTGGGCGGACGAGTGGATCACCGAACGGCCGCGGACGGTCGTGCTCCTGTTCGTCGTGCTGACCGCGGTGTTCGCGGTCGGGATGACCAACATCTCGACGAGTTCGGGGACGAGCCAGTTCACCGACGACAGCCCGGCACAGACCGCCCTCGACAACGTCAACGAGGAGTTCTCGCCGACGTTCTCCGAGGCCAACGGCAGCACCCAGCTGATCCAACGCGGGTCGAACGTGCTCTCGAAGGAGGAGCTGCTCGCGATGTTGACCCTCCAACAACGGGCCGAGGAGGACCCGAGCCTCCGGATCGCCTCGACGTCGAGCGCGGCCGCGATCGTCGCACAGACGCTCGACCCGGAGGCCACGACCCTCGACGACCAGATCGACGCGATCGAGGACGCCACGCCCACGGAGATCGATTCGGCGATCGGGACCGCCGCCGAGAACGAGGGGTTCACGAGCCTCCTCAGCAACGACTTCAACGAGCAGTCCGCGTCGGCCTCGGCCACGATCGGCACCATCACGCACGACGTGCCGGGCGGAGTCTCGTCGTCGTCGGCGGGCACCAGCGGCAGTAGCCCGCTGACCGGCTACCAGACCCGCGTGCGTACGATGGCGGACAGCGTCGACAGCGACATCACGGTCTTCGGCAGCGGGATCGTCTCCGACGAGTTCACCAACATCATCTTCGACTCGCTGATCATCGTCGTCCCCGCGGCGGCACTCTTGATCCTGATATTCCTGATCTTCGCCTACCGGGACCCGATCGACCTGCTGCTCGGGGTGATCTCGTTGGTGTTCGCGGTGGTCTGGACCTTCGGCTTCACCGGCCTCGCCGGGCTGCCCTTCTCCCAGATGCTGATCGCGGTCCCGCCGCTCCTGCTCGCGGTGGGGATCGACTTCGGGATCCACACCATCAACCGCTACCGCGAGGAGCGGGTCCAGGAGTACTCGGTCACCAAGTCGATGCGGACCGCGACCGACCAGCTGTTCGTCGCCTTCTTCATCGTCACCGGCACCACCGTGGTGGGCTTCGCCGCCAACGGCGTCAGCAGCCTCCAGCCGATCCGACAGTTCGGGCTGGTGGCGGCGGTCGGGATCGTCTTCACCTTCCTGATCTTCGGGATCTTCCTCCCCGCCGCGAAGGTCTGGGGCGACCACCTCCGGGTTCGATACGGGATCCCGGAGTTCGGGCTCACCCCGCTCGGGGCCGAGGGCTCCCTCCTCGGACGCGTGCTCACGGTGGGGGTTTCGGCCGCCAGGCGCGCACCCTACGCCGTGCTCGTCCTCACCCTGGTGACCTCGGTTGCCGCGGGGGGCTACGCGACGGGCGTCGACACCACCTTCTCACAGGACGACTTCCTGCCGCCGGAGGACCTGCCCGACTACGTTGAGGCGTTGCCGGAGCCGTTCGCGCCGGGCACGTACACGGTCACCGAGACCTCGAACTTCCTCGAAGACAACTTCGCCACCACGCAGGAGAGTTCGGTGACGGTCTATGCGGAAGGCGACCTACGGACCGATTCCGCGCTCGAATCGATACAGCGCGCCAACGAGAACCCGCCGGACCCGGTCGTGACGAGCGGGCGGACGGCGAGCACCGACAGCATCATCACCGTCATCCGGGACTACGCCAACCAGTCGTCGTCGTTCGCGGCGCTCGTGGACAGGAACGACGTCGACGGCGACGGCGTGCCCGACGACAACCTCGGCGAGGTCTACGACGCGCTGCTGGAGTCGCCCTACCGAGCACAGGCGCTGAACTACATCACCGAGGACTACCGGAGCACCCAGGTGGTCTACTCGATCGAGAGCGACGCCACGCAGGACGAGATATCGAACAGCGGCCGAACCCTCGCCAACCGGTATCGGCTCGACGCGACCGCAACGGGACAGACGATCGTGTTGCAGGCGGTGACGGACGCGATCTTCGTCTCGGCGATCCAGAGCCTCGTCGCCGCGCTCATCGTCACCGCGATATTCCTCGTGGTGATCTACTACATCATCGAAGGGCGGCCGTCGCTCGGGCTCGTGAACCTCGTGCCGATCGTGACCTCGGTCGCGCTGCTCGCGGGCTCGATGCGGCTGTTCGCCATCCCGCTCAACGCGCTCACCGCGACGATCCTCTCGATCGCGATCGGGCTCGGAGTGGACTACTCCTCGCACTTCGTCCACCGGTTCGTCGACGAGTACCACGAGTCGGGCGAGGAGGTCTTCGTCGCGCTCGACGACACCGTCAGGGGCACGGGCGGGGCGCTCACCGGGAGCATGCTCACCACCACTACCGGCATCGGGGTGCTCGCGCTCGCGATCACGCCGATCCTCGGCCAGTTCGGGGTGGTGGTGGCGCTCTCTATCTTCTTCGCCTACCTCACCTCGATGCTCCTCACGCCGTCGGTGATCGTGGTCTGGGAGCGGTGGACGTGACCGACCACGACGACGCGGTGGCGGCGCTCAAACGCCTCGGGCTATCGAGCTACGAGGCGAAGGTGTTCGTCGCGCTCCAGCGGATCGGTCGCGGGACGGCCCGCGAGATCGACGACGTCACCGACGTCCCGCGCTCGCAGGTCTACGGCGCGGCGGAGAACCTCGAAAAGCGCGGGCTGATCGACGTCCAGCGCGCCGAGCCGATCCAGTACCGCGCGGTCGACCTCGACGAGGCGCGGCGTCGGCTCCGCGCCCGGATCGACGACGCCGAGGAACGCGCGTTCGGCTACCTCGAAACCGCCCGGAACGAACTCGTCGAGGACGACGAGGCCCGCGAGGAGGTCTGGACCGTCACGGGCCGGGAGGCGATCACCGACCGCGTGATCCGGCTCGCGAGCGGGGCCGAACACCGCGTGGTGTTCGGCACCGACGACGAGCGGCTGGTCACCGACGAGGTCCTCGCAACGCTCGACGACTTCTCGGGCACCATCATCGTGGTGAGCACGAACCCGGCGGTCCGCGAGCGATTCGGGGGGATCGGGGGGGTGGTGACGCCCTCGGCCACGACCCTGGCCGAGATGGGGCCCGACGACCGCAGCAGCCGGATCCTGATCGTCGACGGCGACACCGTCCTGATGAGCGTGCACGGGGAGGGGACCGGGGACTGTACCGAGACCGCGATCTGGAGCGCGAACACGGGGTTCGCGTCGGTGTTCGCCGGGCTGTTCGAGGAGTGGTTGACCGAGTTCTTCGACGGCTGAGGCGGGCGGGCCGTCGGGGCGGTTAGAACGAGAGGACGCCGTAGTACATCGCGCCGAAGAGAACCGTGAAGGCGAGCGCGAGCACCAACAGGAGTACCATCATGTACTGATACGCTCCACCGACCGTCGTGAATCGCGGGAGGTTCATGCCCGAATCGTTGAAGGCGATCCTTTTAGCACTACCGTCATCCGTCCACACCGCCCCTCACAGCGCGTCGAGCAGTGCATCGACGTCGTCGGCGGTGTTGAAGACGTGGACCGACGCCCGGAGCGCCGCCGGCGACGGCAGCGACCGGATCGCAACCTCCGCCTCCGAGAGGCGCTCGACGGCCGCTTCGGGGTCGTCGTCCGCGATAGTCACGAGGCCGGACTCGTACTCCTGCGGGCTCAGCAGGCGGTCGTCGTCGAGGCCGTCCTTCAGCCGGTCGGTCAGCCGCTCGATACGGTCCTCGACGGTCGACAGGCCGATGGATTCGAGCGCGTCGAGCGCGGCCCGGAGGCCGGCGTGCGGGGCGGGCGAGGTCGTACCGACTTCGAGCCGGCGGACGCCCGGTGCGAATTCGTACTCGTCGTCGTCCGGGGCGGCGACGCTACGATAGCCCACCCTGGTCGGTTCGAGTGCGTCGGTCGCGTCGTCGGCGACGTAGAGGAAGCCCGCGCCCCACGGCCCACAGCACCACTTGTGGCCCGCGCCGACCGCGAAGTCCGCACCCCAGTCGGTGATATCGAGGTCGACCTGCCCCGGCGACTGGACGGCGTCGACGAGGGTCAGCGCACCGGCGTCGTGGGCGATATCGGTCAGCTCACCCACCCGAAATCGGGTGCCGTAGTTCCAGGTGATCGAACTCAGACAGAGCAGGTCGGCCCCGTCGAGGACGGCCTTCGCGTCGTCGAGGTCGACCCGTCCCTCGTGGGTTTCGAGCACCCGGACCTCGATCCCGTAGACGTCCCGGAGCCGTTCCCAGGGCAGGATCCCCGCCGAGTGCTCGCAGTCGGTTCTGACGACGACGTCGCCCGCCTGCCAGGGGAGCGCGGTCGCGATCCGGCTGATGCCGTCGGCGGTGGAGTTGGTGAGCGCGACCTCGTCGAGGTCGGCACCCAGAAACCCCGCGACGGCCTCGCGCGAGGTTTCGAGCGAGTCGAAGAGCGCGGGATACATCCCCTCGCCGGCGGGGGCGGCGTAGGACTGGTGTTCGATCTCGTCGGTCGCGGCCTCGACGACGGCGCGCGGCACGGGGCTCGCTGCGCCGGTGTTGAGGTAGGTCACGTCGTCGAGCGCCGGCATCTCCTCCCGGAGGTCGAGCGGCTCCATGGACGGACGAGGACCGCCCCACATGAAGGGCGTTCGCTTGCATCCCGCCCGACTCGAAGTGGACACCGTTATGCGGGAGCCACCCGGCGTGCGAGTATGTATCTCGCGGACCGGACGTGGCCCGAGCTGGGCGAGTACGTCGCGAACGAATCCCTCGCGGTCGTCCCACTGGGGTCGACCGAACAGCACGGCCCCCACCTCCCGCTCGCCACCGATCACCTGATCGCCGAACACCTGGCGCGCGAGGCCGCCGACCGTGCCGAAGTGCTCTGCACACCGACGATAAACATCGGCGTCAGCCCCCACCACCGCCAGTTTCACGGGACCATGTGGGTCGACCCGCCCGCCTTCCGCGACTACGTCGAGAGCCTCTCGCGCAACCTCAGCTATCACGGGATCGACCGGATCGTCTTCGTCAACGCTCACGGAGGGAACATCGTCCACCTCCGGGAGGTGGGCCGTCGGCTCCGCGACGACGGGGTCGCCTACGCGCTCGAATGGATGTGGAACGACTCGATCCCCGACCTCGTCGACGACCTCTTCGAGCACAACGGCCCCCACGGCGGGCCGAAGGAGACCGCGATGATCCAGCACATCGCGCCCGAGCTCGTCCACGAGGAGGAGTTCGAACGGGCGCGCGACGAGGGGGTCGTGGACCTCACCGAGATCGAGATGATGGTCCACGGCTCGCGGACGTTCTACGACGCGATCGACAACACCGAGAGCGGCGTGCTCGGCGACCAGACCGACGCCACCGCCGAGAAGGGCGAACAGCTCTTCGAGGCCGCCGCCGACCAGTTGGTCCAGTTGATCGACTGGGTGACCGACCAGCCGCTCGACGCGCTGCTGGCGAAGCCCCACGTCGACCCGCAACCGGGGAGCGGTCGATAGCGCCACTGTACTCGACCGCGAAAGCGAATCCGAAACCCGTCGATGCTGATCTCACGACCCGGTTGGGACAACACTTTTGTTCGTGGTCCGTTAGTGACCGAGCAGAGGCGACCGATGACCACTTCTCCCCGTTTCTGACCGGGCGACGCGTCCGCGGTAGTCACCGTTCGACAGCGTGGCCGCTCGATCCCAGGTCCAAGTGACTCGATAGCGCCGAGTCAGCGGCATCGCCGACGAACGAATACACACAACCACCACCACCAATGTCAGAAACGGATACAGTGATCGCAGCGCGTGTCGACGGCGACTCGCTCGCCGCCGACGAGATAACGTCACTCGCCGACGCCGCCGGCTACCGAGTCGTCGGCGAATGCACTCAGACTGGACCCGAGGATACGGGGACGTACCTCGGAACGGGGAAGGTCGACGAACTTACTGCTCTAGTCGAACGAACCGCGGCGGAGACGGTGATCGTCGACGGTGAACTCACGCCCGCACAGAACCACGCGCTTCGGACGGCGCTGCCGGACGGAACCCGATTGCTCGACCGCTACCGTCTGGTTCTCGAAATCTTCGACGACCAGGCGGCCACCCGCCGCGCCCAGTTGCAGGTCGAACTGGCTCAGCTCCGCTACGACCTGCCGCGGATGAAGGAATCAGCCGACGGAGGCGGGCTCAACAAACGCGTCGAGAAGGGTTCGCCGATCTACGATGCCCGCGACCGGATTGATCGCCTCCAGCGGAAACTCGACGAGCTTCCGGACCCGGGGACCGAATTCAGACGGCGTCGACGCGAGGAGGGCTTCGACCTCGTGACCATCGCGGGGTATACGAACGCCGGCAAATCCACCCTGCTTCATCGGCTCGCGGACGAACTCGAACTCGGTGGGACGACCCATCCCGACCGAGACGAGACCGCGGCCGTCGAGGATGAGCTGTTCGAGACCCTCGAAACCACCACCCGCCGCGCCACCCTCGACGGTCGGCCGGTCCTGCTCACCGACACGGTCGGCTTCATCGACGACCTTCCCCACTGGCTGGTCGAATCGTTCAGCGAGACGCTCTCGGAGGCCGCGGCCGCCGACTGTGTGGTGCTCGTCGCCGACGCGAGCGACTCGCCCGACGACCTCCGTGAGAAGCTCGCCGTCTCGCTCGACGTGCTCGATTCCCAGGGCGTTTCCACGGACGACGTCGTGACGGTCCTCAACAAAACCGACGTGCTCGACGCCGACGAGCGCGAACGCCGTCTCACGGCTGCGACGGACGTCGTTTCGTCGCCGCTTCCGGTGAGTATCGTCGAGGACGGGAACCTCGACGACCTCGTTACCCGCGTGCTGGCGCACCTGCCGAACGAATCAGCCGAGATCGTGATGCCGAACGGCGACGATGCGATGAGCCTCGTTTCGTGGCTCTACGACCACGCCGATGTCGCGAACGTCGAGTACGTTGATGAGCGGGTCGTGGTTGCGTTCAGCGCTCGGCCCACGATCGTGGAGCGAGCCCGGGCGAAAGCCGAGACCACCGCGAGCGAACGGACCGAACGGCCGTGACGACGATGTGTGAGCACGCTTAAACCCCGCCGTCCGTTGGGTCCGGTATGCAGCCACGCGACCTCTCGGCGCACGCCGTCTACGCGGCGGGCCGGGGGAGCGAGGAGGTCGCCCGCGAACTCGGGCTCGACCCCGAGAGGATCGTCAAACTCTCCTCGAACGAGAACCCGTTCGGACCCAGCCCGGCCGCCGTCGAGGCCATCCGCGAGGCCGCGGGTTCGATCCACACCTACCCGAAGTCCGTCCACACCGACCTCGTGGCCCGGATCGCCGACCGCTGGGACGTCACCTCCCCACAGGTCTGGCTCGCCAACGGCGGCGACGGGGCGCTGGATTACCTCTCGCGTGCGTTCCTCGACCCCGGCGACGGCGTGCTGGTCTCCGAACCCGGCTTCGCCTACTACGCGATGACCGCGCGGTACCACCACGGCGAGGTGCGGACCTACGCGCTCGAAAAGTCCGACGGGTTCGCCCAGACGCCCGAGACGGTCCTCGACTCGTACGACGGCGAGCGGATCGTCTACCTCACCAGCCCGCACAACCCCACAGGTACGGAAGCGGACCTCGCGGCGATCGAACGCATCGCCGACGAGACCGGTGAGGATACGCTGGTGGTCGTGGACGAAGCCTACGGCGAGTTCTCCGAGACGCCGAGCGCGCTCGCGCTCGTGGAGGGGCGAGAGGGATGGGACGCTCGCGACGACGTCGCCGTCCTCCGGACGTTCTCGAAGGCCTACGGCCTCGCGGGCATTCGGCTCGGCTACGCCCTGGTGCCCGACGAGTGGGCCGAGGCCTACACCCGCGTGAACACCCCGTTCGCGGCGAGTTCGCTCGCCTGCCGGGCAGGACTGGCCGCACTCGACGACCGCGAGCACGTCGAGAGGACCACCGAGACCGTCGAGTGGTCGCGCGAGTACATGCACGCCGAGCTCGACGCCCACACCTACCCAAGCGCAGGGAACTTCGTGCTGGTCGACGTCGAGGACGCGAGCGCGGTCGCCGAGGCCGCCAAACGCGAGGGCGTCGTCGTCCGGGACTGTTCGAGCTTCGGTCTGCCCGAGTGCGTTCGAGTGACGTGTGGCACCCGCGAATCGACCGAGCGCGCCGTCTCGGTCCTGAACGAGGTCACGGGATGAGGGTCGCGGTCACCGGGACCCCTGGGACGGGCAAGACGACCGCGACGCGCCGCCTCGAAGCCGATTCTGAGGGCGCGCTCGACGTGGTCCACCTCAACGACGTCGTCCGCGAGGCGGGCTTTTCGACCGGCACCGACGAGGCGCGCGACAGCCTCGTCGCCGACCTCGACGCGGTCGAGGGGTGGCTCGACGAGCGCGATGCGGGCGATGTCGAACTCCTCGAATCCCACCTCGCCCACCTCCTGCCCGCCGACCGGGTGGTGGTGCTCCGCTGTCACCCCGACGAACTCGGGGACCGGCTCACCGAGCGCGGCGAGTCCGAGGCCAGCGTGGCCGAGAATCGCGAGAGCGAAGCCCTCGACGTGGTGCTCGCCGAGGCGGTCGAGCGACACGGTCTCGACTCGGTCTACGAGGTCGACGCCACCGAGCGCTCGCCCGAGGCGGTCGCAGCCGCCATCGAGGCGGTCGTCGCGGGCGAGCGCGAGCCGAGCGCTGGCACCGTCTCGTTCGTGGATTCGCTCGCCGACCATCCCTGATCCTCACAGCCATGACCTACCGATGACCCTCGACCAGTACCGTTCGACCGCCGACCGGCTCCTGAACCCGTTCGTCGGGCTCGCCGCGAGAGCGGGGCTGACCCCGAACGGCGTGAGCGCCATCGCGTTCGTGCTCGCCGCCATGGCGGCCGTCGCCTACTGGCTCGCCGGCGGCGACGCGTGGTGGTACCTCGTCGGCGCGGTGTTGGTGGGGCTCAATGGCGCGCTCGACCTCCTCGACGGTGCGCTCGCCCGACGGCTCGGCACCGCCTCGCCCGCCGGCGACTTCCTCGACCACGTTCTCGACCGGTACGCGGACATCGTGCTCGTGATCGGCCTCGCGCTCGGGGTCGACCGACCGGTACTGGGTCTCGTGGCGGTCTCGGGCGTGTTCATGACCTCGTATCTCGGCACCCAGGCCCAGGCCGTCGGGCTCGACCGGGTCTACGGTGGCCTCCTCGGGCGCGCCGACCGCCTCGTCCTCATTGGCCTCGTCACGCTCGTTTCGGGGGTCGTCGACCTCTCGGTGGCGGGGGTCACGCTCGTCGGCGCGCTGCTCGCGGTGCTCGCGGTCGTCGGCCACGTCACCGCGCTCCAGCGGTGTTACCACGCGCTCTCGGCGCTCTCGACCGGGAGTCGGTGAACCGGGGCGGCGACGGACGGTTTATACACGCGGGCTTCCTTTGACGGGGTATGGTCCAGTGTGAGATGTGCGGTACGGAGACATCTTCCCCGAAGACGGTGAAGATCGAGGGCGCGGAGCTCGACGTCTGTGGGGACTGTGCGGACTTCGGCACCGAGGTCGAACAGCAGTCCACGAGCGGGACCTCCACGAAGTACTCGACCGATTCGAGCGGGTCGTCGGACGCGGGCGGGTCGGGCTCGACCGCCAGCTCCGGCGGGTCGGGCGGCGGCCGGCGACGCGACATGTTCGACGACATGGACGAGATCGTCCAGGACTACGACGAGCAGATCCGGACGGCGCGCGAGAGTGCCGGACTCTCCCAGGAGGAGCTCGCAAAGGAACTCAACGAGAAGGCGAGCCTCATCCGGAAGCTCGAACGCGGCGCGAGCCTCCCGAGCGACTCGGTCCAGACCAAACTCGAACGCCGGCTCGAGATCACCCTCACCGAGGGCGGCGTCGACGACACCGAGTGGGAGGGCGGCGCTTCGACGGGTGCGTACACCCTCGGCGACGTGGTCCAGCGAAAGGACTCCTGAGGTCGCGAACGAACCCCGAACCGCATCGGCAAACACCTTTATCGACGGCCCGACTCCTTCGAGCATGTTCGTTCTCGTCAACCTGAAAGCCTACGCCGCCGACCCGGTCGAGATCGCCACCGTCGCTCACGACGTCGCCGACGAGTCGGGCGTTCGCATCGCGGTCGCACCCCAGACCGCCCACCTCGAACGCGTGGCCGAGACGGGCGTCGAAACCTGGGCCCAGCACGTCTCCCCTGTGGAACACGGTAGCCACACCGGGAGCGCGCTCGCCGAGGCGGTCGCCGACGCCGGCGTGGTCGGCACACTGATCAACCACTCCGAGAAACGGCTGAAGCTCGCCGACGTCGACGGCGCGGTGAACGCGGCCGAGCGCGCGGGCCTCGAAACCGTCGTCTGTGCCAACAACCCGGACCAGGTCGGGGCGGCGGCGGCACTCGGCCCGGACGCGGTGGCGGTCGAACCGCCCGAACTCATCGGCGGCGACGTCTCGGTGAGCCAGGCCGACCCGGACATCGTGGAGGACGCCGTCGCGGCGGCCGAAGCGGTCGACGACTCCGTGGACGTGCTCTGCGGTGCGGGGGTCTCGACGGGCGAGGACCTCGACGCCGCCGGCGACCTGGGTGCCGAGGGCGTCCTGCTCGCGAGCGGCGTCGCGAAGGCCGACGACCCGCGGGCGGCGCTCACGTCTCTCGTCGAACCCCTCTCGTGATTTAGGGGTGCGGGTACGAGTTACACGATAGATACACCTAATTAGCACGCCGACTCACTTCGAGGGGATGGCGACGCACAACCTCCCCGACTACGAGGCCGCGCGCGAGTCGTTCTCGTGGACCGATATCTACGACGAAGCCGACTGGGACGCCCCCGACGAACTCAACATCGCACACGAGGTCTGTGACCGCCACGCCGACGGGTCGGGCCGGGTCGCGCTGGAGTACGCCGGCGTCGAGGGCGAGCGCGAGACGCTGACGTTCGACGACCTCGCCGAGCGGTCGAACCGGTTCGCGAACCTGCTGGAGAACCAAGACGTCGAGCGCGGCGACCGGGTGTTCACCTACCTCCCCCGGATCCCCGCCCACTACGTCGCGCTCGTCGGGACCCTCAAACGCGGCGCGGTCTTCGGCGGGGTCAACGAGCGCTTCGGGCCGGAGGGGATCGCCTACCGGCTCGTCGACTGTGACGCGACGGCGGTCGTGACGACCTCGGCGAACCGCGAGACGGTCGAGCGCGCGCTCGCCGACGTCCCCACGGTGGAGACGGTCGTCACCATCGACCGCGGCGACGGCATTGAGGAGGGCGACGTCGACTACGAACGTGCGATGGCCGACGCGGGGACCGACTACGACCTCGTGCGGACCGGGAGTGAGGACGACGCGCTGCTGTACTACACCTCGGGGACGACGGGGCTGGCGAAGGGCGTGCTCCACAGACACCGCTGGGTTGCGGGGGTCGCCGCCACTCAACGGTATGCGGTCGACCTCCGCGACGACGACCTCTACTGGTCGACCGCCGACCTCGGCTGGCTGACGGGCCCGATCAACACCCTCGGAGCGTGGTTCTGGGGCACCAGCCAGTTCGCCTACGAGGGCGAGTTCAGTCCTCAAGAGTGGGCCAGCCTGCTCTCGGAGTACCCGATCACCGTCCTCTTCTCGGTGCCGACGGCCTATCGGATGCTCCGGGCCAACGAGGACGTCCTCGACGCGGACCTCGACCTGCGCCACGCGCTCTCGATCGGCGAACCGCTCTCGGCGGGAGTCGTCGAGTGGGCCGAGGACGCGCTCGGGGTCACGGTGCTCGACACCTACGGCCAGACCGAGACCGGGAACATGGTGATCAACAACTACCCGACGATGGAGCTCCGGCCGGGGAGCATGGGCAAACCCCTGCCCGGGATCGAATCCGCCATCGTCGACCCCGAGACCGGGGAGGTGCTGCCACCTGGCGAGACGGGCGAGATCGCCCACCGCGGCGACTTTCCCTGCTTTTTCGCCGAGTACTGGAACAACCCCGGGAAGACCGCGGCGTGTTTCGTCGAGGGTTCGGACGGGCGGTGGTACCGCTCGGGCGACCTCGCGCATCGGGACGAGGACGGCTACTTCTGGTTCGAGGGCCGTGCCGACGACGTCATCCTCTCGTCGGGCTATCGCATCGGCCCGTTCGAGGTCGAATCCTCGCTCGGCGAGCACCCCGCGGTGGCCGAGGCCGCCGTGGTACCCAAACCCCACCCCGAGCGCGGCAACATCGTGAAGGCCTACGTCGTGCTCGCCGGGGGTTACGATCCGAGCGACGACCTCGCCGAAGGGATCAGGACCCACGTCCGCGAGGAGCTCTCGGCCCACGAGTACCCCCGCGAGGTCGAGTTCGTCGACGACCTCCCGAAGACGGTCACCGGAAAGATCCGACGGACCGAACTCCGCGACCGCACGGCCGAGACCGATTCGACCGCCGACTGACCGCCACCTTCCGCTACCGGACGAAGTAGGTGTCCTCGTCGGGGAGGAACCGGCCGAGGTCGGTCTCGCGGCGGTAGTCGGTCGCGAGCAGGGTTTCGAGCGCCTCCCGAAGTCGCTCGGCCTCGTCGCCGTCCCACTCGCTCGGGTCCTCGATGGGGATCACGAGCCAGCCACTCCCGCGGATCTCGGTCGCGTGGAGGGCCCCCATCTCGAACGGCTCGATGGTCCGGGCGGTGTAGTTCCGGATCACGTACCGCGTCGCGCGCTCGCCGACCGGCAGGAGGACGTGCGCCCCGATGGCGCGGAGTTCCGCGTCGAAGAAGCGTTCGTTGTCGACGTAGGAGTCGGCCGAGGGCTCGCCGTCGGCCACACAGAGGTGGAGATACGAACAGAACAGGTTCTCGACCTCGGGCGCGTCCGACTCGGGGTCGGAGAGCAGGCCGACGCCCGCGAGCACCCCGAGCAGGCGGCGACCGGCGGCGTTCGTGAACGGCACGCCCGTCTCGACGCCGCCGTGGCTCTCGGGATGGTCGCCGACGAGATGGAAGTCCGCGTTGGCGTCGCCGTAGCCCGGCACGAACCGCTCGCAGGGCGGGCGCATCCCGAACGGGTTGCTGATGCGGTCGGTGACGTTTTCCACGCGGGGTCTGGGCGGGCGGGGGTCAAAACCCCCACCTTTTGCTGCGGTCGCTCACTTCGTTCGCTCCCTAGCAAAATGTGGATCAAAAGCCTCCTCCTTCCTTGCAGTCAGTCGTCGGCCCGCTCACTCGGCTACGGCCTCGTTCGCGGTACGATCACTCCTCACTCCGCTACCGCCCCGCACAACACCGCCCCACGACAGCCACACGCCTCCCCAGCCGACTGTGCTCCTCGTTCGCATCGCTTCGCTCGCTCTCTGTGGTGCTCATCCCTCGCACAGTGTCCGCGGCCGGCCCTCACTGTCGTTCGGACCGGCCGCGAGCGCGCGCCAACGGCACCGGACCACACCCACACCGCAACTGCACCGCACCGCGACCGCCCCCAGAAACCGGGCCGTCGAGGTCGAGGGCGACCGGATGGACGGGGGCGACCACCGCTTACGGGTCGTGTGGCCCAATCTCACAGAACGTTTATGATTGTATCAACGGTATTGATGGTATGGACGTCGCCAGTCCGCTCAGTGTGTGCCGCGTCGGTCGGACGACCTTCGATGCCGAGCCCCTCGCGAAGTTTACCACCACCGCACACACTATTTTCACCACGGCGACGCGAGTCACCGACGCCTGGCACGGCCGGGCTTCCTTGCGACGTGACTCACACCACCCGTCGGTCCCGGGACAGGGCCATCGCTCCCCGTGAGCCACTCCCAACACCCGGTCGCGCTCCGCCTCGAGCGACAGGTCGGCGGCGCGGCCCGTCTCCTCGCGACCGTCCTCGCGCTCCCGCTCGTCGACGGGATCTTCCCCGCGCTCGTGCTCGCGGGCACGCTCACGACGGCCACGGGGATCCTCGAGGTCGGCTTGCTCGTCTTCGGCGGGAGCGCCACGGTCGCGGTCGTCCTCGCCGAGATGGAGGGCTCGCGCCGTGAACGAGCAAAGACCACGCTCGTCGTCGGGATTCCGGTCATCGCCCTCGCGGCGGTCGAGACCGCGCTCGCACCCACAATCGGGAGCCTGATCGACCTCGCGGTCTTCGAGCGCTTCGCCGCGCTGGTGATCCTCGCGGTCGCGGCCAAGACCGCGAGCGCGCAGGTCGGCGAGTATCTCCCCCGACCGGCCGTGATCGTCGGCCTCGGCATGGTCGCGAGCGTCGACCCCGCGAACGCCCAGCTCGTGGTGACGCCCGACCTCGAACTCGTGGCCCGCGGCGCGCTCGCGGCGACCGTCGGGGTCGCCTTCGCGCTCTCGGTCGCCCTCGCCAGCCCGTGGCTCCACGACACCGTACACATCGACCGCTTCCGCTTCGGGAGCGCGGTCGCGCTCGGCGTGCTCGGCCTCTCGGTGCTCGGGCTCGTCCCCAGCGACGCGCCGCTCGCGCTCGCCGTGCTCGCGGTCACGACACTGCTCGCGTTCGACCCCGGTCGCAGCCGCGACGAGCCGGACGAGGACCCCTCGGACGACGACGCAGCGGCGGACCCGGCGGACCCGGCGGCGGACGATTCCGACGTCGGTCCCGACCGCGCGCCGTGGCTGTAAGGGTTTAGGGCCGCAGCCCCTCAGCCCTTCACATGGCCGAAAACCGCGTCGTGGAAGGACGGATGGTCACCCCCAAACGCCTCGCCGCCATCATCGAGGGCGACGACGTGATGGACGCCGAACCGATCGCGGACGCCGACCGGGACTGCCCCGAGTGCGGTAGCAACGTCCTCGAAGTCGGCTACATGCCCTCGGTGGCGGAGTTCGTCACCGGGCAGAAGTGCCAGGAATGCGAGTGGCACGACACCGACCGCGAGTAGCCGGACTATCGACCTCTAGGCCGATATCGGACGCGAGTCCGAACGACCGTGCCGATCACCGAACGCGAGTGGGACGACGGTAAGTTCGACACCGACGAGGACGCCCCGCGAACGGATTCCGTCGGCGACCTACTACCGCCTCGATCGGGTCGAATGGCTTCCGACTGCGGCGGCCCCGGTCCGGTCCGGTTGGAACGGTCGTCACTCCGAGGGGCGGTCCATCCCGACGAGGGTGGGCGCACAGGTCTCGAACCCGAACCGTTCGTAGAATTCCGGCTCGCTCGCGATGAGGTTGACGTAGGCGGTGGGCGGCGCGTTGGCGTCGAGCCACGAGACGAGGCGCTCCATGACCCGCCGCCCGAGGCCGCGGCTCTGATGATCCGGGTCGACCGCGATATCGACGACCTGGAAGACGGTCGCGCCGTCGCCGACCACCCGGCCCATCCCCACGAGGTCGCCGTCCGCACGGACCGAGACCGCGACGCACTCGTTGCCGAGGCCCGTTTCGGCGGCCTCGATAGTCCGATCCCCCATCCCGGCGGCCCGTCGAAGCGCGACGAACTCGCGCGGCGTCGGCGGCTCCTCGGTGAGTTCGTAGTCCATGCCGTTCGCACGCCCGAATCCCGTATAAGCCGCACGTCGTGGGGCGATTTCGCGCGCTCGCCGTCCGGCGAGAGACCGAAATGGGTTTACCTGCGCCGGCATTGCCTTCGCCTGCGGGGTCGTGGCCAAGCCAGGCATGGCGACTGACTCCAGAGGCAACGCGCTCGGTGACGAAACTCCAGACTGATATACAGAGCGGGCGGCTGATCACCACCCGCCGTGACGACCCTCTGGAGGACCGAGGCGCACACCGGAGATATCAGTCGATCGGGGGTTCAAATCCCTCCGACCCCACTTCTTCGCGGCGAGCAATTCCGCGACCCATTCGCTTTCCGACTCGAATCATCACCGAAAACTCACCCCCAGCAGTGCCGTCGTTTCGCGAGCGTTACGGCCTATCGATACGACCGGTGTTGCTCTCCTCGGGCGTGTAGGCCAGCGAGAGCGCACGGCGGATCCGTCGGAAGGGGCGGGACTGGACTGAAACGGCGTCAGACATAGTTCAACGTAGTTAATTATTCGTAATAAGTTTTGTGTCGGTGACTCCCACGGAGGGGGACCGTTCCGAGCAGTGACATACGGAACGAGGGTGCCAAAGCTCATGGTGTCGAGCGGCGTCGGTTCGGTATGGCCGAGCGCGGGGAGGCGCGCCTGCCGGGCGTCGCCGACGGTGATGCCTCGATCGTCTTCCACGTCGATATGGACTGTTTCTACGCTGCCTGCGAGCGCCGCCGCGAGCCCGCACTCGACGGGAAACCTGTCGTGGTCGGGATGGGCTACGAGGACGGCGAGACCCACGGTGCGGTCGCCACCGCGAGCTACGAGGCCCGATCCCACGGGGTCGAGAGCGCCCAGCCCATCTCGACCGCGCTCGAACGCCTCCCGCGCTCCGTGGAATCGGCCGACCCGGACGAGGTCGTCGGCCACTACCGACCGGTCGACATGGACTACTACCAGTCGGTGAGCGAGGAAGTCAGGGGGATCCTCCACGACTGCGCCGACGTCGTCCGGGAGGTGAGCATCGACGAGGCGGCCCTCGACGTCACCGAACGGACCTCGTGGCAGCGCGTCGACGGGCGGGCGCTCGCGACGGGTTACGCCCGGCACGTCAAACAGCGGATCCAGCGGGAGGTCGGGGTGGTCGCGAGCGTCGGCGTCGCGCCGAACATGAGCGCGGCGAAGGTCGCCGCCGACCACGAGAAACCCGATGGGCTCGTGCCGATTCCCCCGGGTGAGGTCGCGGACTTCCTCGCGCCGCTCGACGTCGAGACGGTCTACGGCGTGGGACCGGTGACGGCGCGCGAACTCCACGACATGGGGATCGAGACCGCGGGCGACCTCGCGGCGACACCACTCCGAAAACTCGACGCGGAGTTCGGCGAGCGCGGTCGGGAGATACGGCGGTTCGCCCGCGGCGACGACACGCGGTCGGTGACGCCGGTCGGCCGGCCGAAGAGCCTCTCGCGCGAGTCGGCGTTCACCGAGGCCACCGACGGGGTGGAGGCGAAACGCGAGCGGGTGCGGCGGCTCGCGGCCGCCGTCGCCGAGCGCGCCGAGCGCGAGAACGCGCTCTATCGCACTATCGGGATCAAGGTCGTGACGCCGCCGTTCGACGTCAACACCCGGGCGCGCTCGCTGCCCGGCCCCGTGGCGGACGCCGACCTCGTTCGTGAGGTCGCGCTCGACCTTCTCGGCGAGTTCCGCGAGGCCGAAGTCAGGAAAGTGGGGGTTCGGGTCTCGAACCTCTCGTTCGAATCCGGTGAGCAGGCGAGCCTCGACGGGTTCGAAGCCCAGGGGACGGACCGCGGTCGCGCCGACGGTGGCGTCGACCGCGACCCCGCTACGGATCCCGAAGCCACGACCGGGACGCGAGCACGCCGCGACGGCCAGACGGAGTTCGGCGATTTCGTGCGGGATGAGTAGCTACAAACCCTCCCGACCGTTGTAGCCGACATGGCGTTTCGAACCCGCGACCACGTTCCGGCGGTGACGGGCGTTCTCTCGGTGATATCGCTCGCCCTGGTCTTCGGGGCGGTCCTCGGCGTGTTCGAGACCGTCGCCCCGACCGCGCCCGAGGCGGTCATCGACGCGATTCCACACGTGAACGCCGTCCTCAGCGCGGTCGCCATCGGCACCATCGTCGTCGGCTGGCGCGCGATCCGGCGCGGCGCAGTCGACCGACACCGACGATCGATGCTGGTCACGGTCGGGCTGTTCGTCGCGTTCCTCGTGCTCTACCTCTATCGAGTCTCGCTCGTCGGCCCGTCGCCGTTCCCCGGCCCCGACTCGGTGTACCAGTTCGTCTACCTCCCGGTGCTCGGGATCCACATCCTGCTCGCCATCGTCTGTATCCCGCTGCTCTACTACGTCCTCCTGCTCGCGCTGACCCACGAGGTGGCCGAACTCCCGGCGACGAACCACCCCCGCGTGGGTCGCGTCGCCGCCTCGCTCTGGCTGGTCTCGTTCACGCTCGGGATCGTGGTCTACCTGCTCCTCTACGCCGTCTACTGACGGTCTCGACCCCGAACGCCGATTGGGGGCCCGAGAGCGCCACCGTTTAGCGCTCGGCGGGTGGAGGGGCGGTATGAACGACCCCGCGGACTCGGCCCACGACTGGCGCGTCATCGAGTCGGTCGCCGAGTACGAGACGGGCTGGTACACCGGGGGCTACGACCTGGTCGAACAGCCCGACGGCAGCGAGAAGAAGTACTACTGGGCCGAGCTCCCGGCGGCGGTCGTGGTGGTGGCGCTCGCCGACGACGAACTGGTGATGGTCGACCAGTACCGGCCCGCGATCGGCGAGCAGTGTCTCGAACTCCCCGCCGGCATCGTCGAGGACGGCGAATCCGCGACGACGGCCGGCGCGCGCGAACTCCGCGAGGAGACGGGCTACGAGCCCTCGGGTGTCTCGCTGCTCGAGGATTACTGGGTCGCCACCGGCGTGCTCCGCCACCGCCGCGCGGTGGTGTTCGCCGAGGGGCTCACGCCGACCGACCGCGACCTCGACGAGAACGAGTTCCTGACCGTGACGTCGCTTCCGGTCGCGGAGGCGCTCGACGTCGCCCGAACCGAACCCGCGAACGACGCCACGATCGAGGGGCTGTTGCTGGCGAGCGAGGAGGGGCTGCTGTAACGCGCGAGGACGGTTCCACCCCGTCTAAAGCGGTAGCATGAACGACTTCTAATGGCCGACAACGCTTATCACTCCGACGAGGTCCGCAAGGTATTGCCTGCTTATCCAAACTATGTGAGATAGTGAACGCTGATAATCCAGGGTATCGCGGGTATCACCCGGCCCCTTCAACTTAATATGCGTCTCTTTGTTAATCTTATGTGAATGGAACTCTACGAGATGGTTCAACTCGCGGTTGAGCAAATTGACACTGCTGACCAGAATCGTTTTGTTGACGGTCCTGACGCAAATCTCAATATCATTATCGACGCTATCATAGAGGAAGTCACAGAAGACCATGATGACTTTAACATATCGCATGAAGGATTGCGGTCTCGTGTTCGCGGTATTCTCTCAGAAATTGACGAATCGAACCAAAATCCAGTTTCATCGTTTCATGAGAACTTCGAAACGATGCTGGGAAATATCGAATCCGATCAGTCCGACATCACAGTCTACTTCCCCGTGAATTTTATGTACCGTGAAGGGAGTGTTTTTTCACTTCCGACAACGACATTCAATGTGACATTTGAGAAAGTATCAGACGAAGAATGGGATCAATACGTAGAATATACTGATGAAGACTCGTTTTATCAGAATTTTGTAGAGGATCTTCCTATCCGTCCACCTCATACAAGTCCTTTCAGCACACAGCAGTTCTGGAAATCGACGATTTCTGCCGTTGATGAGCAGTTTGCAGTCGATACTGTCAGTAGTGCTTTATCTATTCTGCTTGGGAAAATCACATTAGCTTCAAATCTTCAGCAGCTCACAGCGACGATCAATTCGTCCTCTTGGAATCAAGGTCAAGCTCTCTTGAGGGAGCCTCTTGGTTACTTCACAATGGTTGGCGGGGTTCCAAGTGGTGTGTTTTCTGACGGAGACTATGATCCTCGGGAAGCGTATCGGCTTGGTCCAGGGCGTCGTAGTCGATTCAACGATGTGTACCTTGACTTACCTGACTTCAATTCACCAAATAGCGAAATTGAGACACATTTGATGACAGGCTTCTCGGCTTTCTTTTCGGCTATGACCGAACCCAGCAATAATCAGGCACTGTTGAACTACTGGCGGTGCCTAGAGGCGATCACTTTCACTGCTGACCAGAATTATGCCTCTGATGAGGCTCTCTGGCGCGCTCAATCCGTTGCTTGGTCAGAACCACACGAAATAGCAGATGTAACCATTGAAAGACTATCTAAAAAGAGAAATCGCTTAGTCCATCGTGGAGGACCAGTGAGTGTTGAGGAGAATGATCTGATTATTCTCAAGCGATTCGCGGAAGGCGCGCTCATATTTGTTGTTGAGCGAAAAGACGAACTTCCGCTCGAAGATTTGAACTTTATATTTGAGTACGCTAGTAAGACGGAGGATAGCCTCTCTCAAGCCAAGTCTTACCGCGAGGGAGAGATTCAGAATTCCGCCTCAAAGATCGAGAAATGGGAACACGAGATCACACTCATAAATAACATTATCAACCGAGATGTATAGGGAAAAATGTTTTTTTACCCTCTAAAGGAGGATATGTACCCCTACTTGCTCGCCCCATTATCCGGGCAATTACACTACATCTACGTAGTATTCGGCTATATAGAATAATAACATCCTCACACCAAATGACTAGAAGAAACAATTACAATTGTTTGGCAAGTACTGTTTACTGCGATGGCATATCAATTGAAATGCGTCAACACGGAAGGCAGCGATCCCGATGACTGCACAGAGATCACGACGATAGGAATTCCAGCACAAGGGGGTGGGACTAACACCTATACGCCGGAACGGATTCACGACAGGATCAAAAACGGCGAGGTGTTCTATGTGAAACACAACGGCAGTAGGACTGATGTAGACGCTGTCACGGAATCAGATGGGACAAAATACGTCCGGACGGCAGCGAACGATACGAAGGACGACAATCTTCTGAAGCAGGACAGTTGCTAACAGAGATGTCGTCCATTCAAACCATTCCCGGCTAATGCTGCCGAGAAGTACATAGGGGACGAGACGAAAGGCCCGCCAGATGAAACCCTCTCCCGCGATAGTCGGCATAGCGACCGTCGTCGTGATCGCCGTCGCCGTCACGAACGTAGAGCTGGCCGCTTCGCTCCACGTGGCGGCCGGTGTGGAGGCCACCGTCCTGCAGCTCGACTGGCTGAACGGCCTCATCCGCAGCATCGACAACACCCTCGAAAACATCCTCGACCTGGTGCGAACCTTCCGGGCGCTGTTCGGCGGCGGTGGCGACTGAGTCCGGTAACTCGACGGAGCGGTTGACAGGAACAGCTCCGGCACCGAACACCGGGTTTATTCACACGAGACCGCTAGTCGGGACGTGAACGCCGACGACGACGAGATCACGCCCGCGGAGCTCGACGACCTGCTCGGAACCGACGACGAGGTTCGCGTCGTCGACATCCGTTCCCCGAGCGCGTTCGACCGCGGCCACATCCCGGACAGCGAGAACGTGCCGTTCGACCAGATCCCGCGGCGGGCCGAGGAGTTCGCCGACGCCGAGCGCGTCGTGACCGTCTGCCCGAAGGGGATCTCCAGCCGCCAGGCGATGCAGTTGCTCCGATCCTCGGAAGCCGTCGATGGCGAAGTCGAGAGCCTCGCCGGCGGCCTCACCGCGTGGCACGACGAGCGCTCGCTCGAAGCCACCGAAACGAGCGACGGGACGGCCAGCGACGAGACGACGACCAGCGACGCCCCGTTCTAGCCGCGTTCCCCCGAGACGGCCGCGAGCGTGTCCCGCATCTCGCGCCAGTGGCTCCCCTTCCAGAAACGCTGGCCACAGTCGACACATCGCCACACCCGCTGGTCCGTGGGATCGGGTGCGTACGCCGGCGTGGGATCGGTCTCCGCGACCACGTCGAGCGAGGGCGCGGAGGCGGTCGTCGTCCTCGACGCCGCGGTCGAGGGGATAGGAGATATCGAGACCATACAGCCGGAGGTAGGCCCGTACCCCCCCCCGCACATCGCGTCGAGCAGGAGCTTCACTCGGCGAGGAACGCCCGCAGTCCCTCGACGTCCCGCGCGTTGAGCACGTCGTCCGCCTCGGCCCAGCCGCGTCGGGCGGTGTGGACGCCGTAGCGCACGAGGTCGTAGCTCGCCGGCCGGTGGGCGTCGGTGTCGATGACGACCGTCGCGCCGGCCTCGATGGCGGTTCCGACCGCCCCGCCCGAGAGGTCGAGCCGGCGGGGGTTCGCGTTGACTTCGAGCGCGACCCCGTTGGTCGCAGCGGCCTCGGCGACGGCCTCGAAGTCGAGTTCGAGCCCCGCACGCTGGTTGAGGTAGCGCCCGGTCGGGTGGCCGACGATGTCCACCTCGGGGTGTTCGATCGCCGCGATGATCCGCTGGGTGCCGTCGCCGTCAAGCCCGCTGTGGGGCGAGGCGACCACGATGTCGAGGCGTTCGAGCACGTCGTCGCGCACCGAGACTCCGCCCTCGGCGTCGATGTTGGCTTCCACACCCGCGAACACGTCGATGTCCGCCGATTCCCCGACCTCGTGGATCGCCTCGGAGTGGTCGAGGAGGTCGTCGTCCTCGACGCCGGTGTCGGCGACGACCCCCGGCCCGCTGGCGTGGTCGGTTATCGCGAGGTAATCGTGACCGAACTCGGCCGCCCCTGCGACCATCTCCTCGATGGTCGCCTTCCCGTCCGAGGCGTCGGTGTGGGTGTGGAGGTCCCCGCGAACCTCGGACTCGTCGAGGAGGTCCGGCAGGTCGCCGTCCGCGGCGGCGGCGAGTTCGCCGCTGTCCTCACGGAGTTCGGGTGGAACCCATGGGAGGCCGACCGCCTCGTAAACTCCGGACTCGGTCTCGCCCGCGACCCGCTCGCCGACGCGCTGACCCGCTTCGATGTCCTCGACCTCGCTGACGCCGTCGGACACGTCCGACGAGCCGTCCGAGCCGAGCTCGGAGACGTCGAACACGCCGTACTCGTTGACCTTCAGGTCCCGGTCGATCGCGCGGTTCCGGAAGCCGATGTTGTGGTCGCGGCTCCCGGTGAAGTACTGGAGCGCGCCGCCGAACTCCTCGGGAACCACCACGCGAAGGTCCACCCGAACCCCGTTGGCCCGGAGGCTCGCCTTCGTCGTCCCCGACTCGATGACGCGCTCGGCGCGCTCCCAGTCGACGAACCGCTCGATCACGGGTTCGGGGTCCTCGCTCGCCACGAGGAGGTCGACGTCGCCGATGGTCTCGCGCCACCGCCGGAGCGACCCCGCGAGTTCGCACTCCGCCACGGCCTCCGACCCCACAATGTACCTCCGGAGGTCCTCGCCGACCGGCCGTGCGTCGCCGAGCAGCGACCGCTGGCTCGCCTGCCGCGCGAACTCGATGCCCGAGAGAACGTTCTCCTCGGTCTTCGCGCCGAACCCCTTGACCTCCCGAATTCGCTCCGCCTCCGCGGCGGCTTCGAGGTCGTCGAGGTCCTCGACCCCGAGTTCGTCGTAGAGCGTCCCCACCGTCTTCGGCCCGACACCCTCGACGCGAGTCAGCGCCGCCATATCGACCGGGAGCTCCGCCCGCAGCTCCTCCAGCTCCTCGATCTCGCCGGTCTCGACGTACTCGACCACCTTCGAGGAGAGCGCGTCGCCGACGCCCTCGATCCCCTCGACCGCGTCCTGGCCCTCGGCGGCGAGCGACTCGATCGCTCCGGGGTGGGCCCGGATGTTCTCGGCCGCCCGGCGGTAGGACTGGGGTTTGTACTCCACTCCCGTGGCTTCGAGCCGGTCGGCGAACTCCTCGAAGCGGTCGGCGACCTCGTCGTTGCGGCTCATCGACCTCCCCCGGTCATCGGCGGCCTCCGGCGCGCCGCCCGCCCGACTCGTTCCCGAGCGCCTGCTGGAGGAACGACACCCAGCGCTTCCGGTCGGCGCGTTCCTGGGCCTCGGCCTCGGCCTCGACGTCGGCGGTTCCGAGGTCCGAGAGCGCGTGGAGCGCGCGGTCGATCCCGATGATGCTCTCGGCGAGCTCCTCGCCACGGTCACGACCGACGTCGCCCTCCTCGATCCGCTCGCGCCGGGCGATCCGCTCGCGTCGGAGGTTTCGCTTCGCCATCTCGATCTCCTCGCGGTCCTCGGCGGGGACCGACTCGCGCGAGCGCGCCTCGAAGACGAACGCCCGGAGTTCGAGCGGCTCCCCTTCGACGGTGATGGTCTCCGGGATCGACGCCCCGATCGTCGCGCCCTCGCGGTCGATCCGCGCGAGGAGCTGTTTTCGTTCGTAGGACTTCATCGCTGACCCCCGTTCGACGGACGGCGGAGCCGTCGTCCGGGTCTCGGTTCGGGGAACATCGTCTGTCCGGCGGTTGGATTCACCGGGCGAAAGGCGTTTCGACGGTCGGGCCGGCCACGCGGTCCCGTCCCATCCTTCGACGGGCGCGGGGTGTTCTGTGTGCCGGAGCGAGCGGCGCGCCGTCGGTTCCGCTCGGGAACCCAAAACCGACTTGAGGCATCGACCCCCATCACGACCAATGGCGACGTGTGACGCGTGTGGGCGAAGCGAGAACATGCCGTACCACTGCCGACACTGCGGCGGCACGTTCTGCGGCGAACACCGGCTCCCGGAAGCCCACGACTGCACGGGGCTCGACGACTGGAACGACCCGTCGGGCATCTTCGACAGCGACTTCGACGAGAGCGTCGACGACCCCGGGACGCGCTCGGGCGGGTTCCTCTCGGACCTCTCGGCCACCGGTGGCCCGCTCGGTTACTTCCGCGGGAACATGACCTACGTCTTCCTCGGGCTGATGTTCATCACGTTCGGGTTCCAGTATCTCGTCTTCCCGGTTCTCGGGATCCCCGTCAACTCGAGCCTCTGGAACGCGGTGTTCACCGTCTCGCCGCAGCATCCCTTCTACGTCTGGACCTGGGTCACCTCGGTCTTCGCCCACTCCGGGCTCACCCACGTCCTCTTCAACGGGATAGTGATCTACTTCTTCGGCCGGCTGGTCGAGGAGTACATCGGCTCGCGGGACTTCACGCTCCTCTTCCTCGGGAGCGGGGTCCTCGCCGGGCTGGGCTATCTGGGGCTGGCGATCCTCCAAGGAAACCCGACCCCCGCCCTCGGCGCGAGCGGGGCCGCGCTCGCGATCATGGGCGTGCTCACGGTGCTCAACCCCGGTCTCCGGGTCTACCTCTACTTCCTGCTTCCCGTCCCGATCTGGGTGCTCACCGGGGCCTACGTCCTCATCTCGGTCTCCGGGATCCTCGGGGTCCCGCTCTTCCCCGGCGTCGCCGACGCCGCCCACCTCGTCGGACTGCTGGTGGGGCTCGCCTACGGCCAGCGGGTCAAGAACCAGTATCGCCTCCCCAACCAGCTCCAGTTCGGCGGCGGCCGCGGCGGCGGTGGCATGGGTGGACCCGGCCGCGGGCGCGGGCCGTTCTGATGGAACCCGTCAACACACGCTTTCTCCCCGACCCGGCCGACTCCCGCGAGGTGATGGAGGACCTCCAGCGCGGGGTCGCCGCCACCGCGCGGTTCACCGACGACTTCGAGTTCGACCTCGATACTGTGTCGGCCACCCCGACGCTCACGAATCATGCCATGGATCCTCCGATCATCGTCGGCGTCGACCAGGCGTTCCTCGACGACCGCGCGGTCGGGGCGGTGGTCGCCCTCCGCGGCGGGGAGGTTGTCGAGCGCGCGAGCGCGGTGGTCGACTGTGACTTCCCCTACATCCCCGGCCTGCTCTCCTTCCGGGAGGCGGGTGCCATCGTCGCGGCGTTCGCGGACCTCGACGTCGAGCCGGACCTCGCGGTCTTCGACGGTAGCGGCCGGATCCACTTCCGTGAAGCGGGCCTCGCGACCCACCTCGGCCTCCTCTTCGACCTGCCGAGCATCGGCGTCGCGAAGGGGTTGCTCTGCGGGACGCCCGACTCGTCGCTCGACGACCTCCCCGAGGGCTCGCGGGTCGCTATCAGGGCCGACGACCGTGTGGAGACCACCGATGGACTCATCGGCTACGCCGTCCAGACCCGCCAGTACGACTCGGGGAGTCGAACCATCAACCCGGTCTACGTGAGTCCCGGCCACCGCGTCGGCCCTCCGACCGCAGCGGACCTCGCCGAACGGCTTTGTGCCGGCTACAAACTCCCCGAACCGACGCGGCTCGCCGACGCCTACGCCGACGAGGTCAAGCGGGATCTCGAGGTGTGAGGCCGATGCGGAACGCCGGAAGTTAACTACCCGCGACGAGAGGTGTCTGCATGGCGAAGACAGTTCTCATCACCGGCTGTTCGTCGGGGATCGGCCGCGCGACCGCCGAGGCGTTCCTCGAAGCCGAGTGGACGGTCTACGCGACCGCGCGCGACGAATCGGACGTCGCGGACCTCGAAACCGCGGGCTGTGCGACCGCCCCGCTCGACGTCACCGACCCCGACGCCATCGAGGCGGTCGTCGAGCGGGTCGTCGACGAGACCGGTCGGATCGACTGTCTCGTGAACAACGCGGGCTACGGTCAGTTCGGGACCGTCGAGGACGTCCCCACCGAACGGGTTCACCACCAGTTCGACACCAACCTCTACGGTCCGCACCGCCTGATCCGGGCCGTCCTGCCCCACATGCGCGACCGCGGCGTCGGCCGGATCGTGAACGTCTCCAGCACCGCGGGCCGGTTCGCGACGCCCGGCAACGGGGTCTACGCGGGCTCGAAGTTCGCGCTCGAAGCCATCAGCGACGCGCTCCGGGCCGAGGTCTCGGACTACGGCATCCACGTCTCCGTGGTCGCGCCCGGCCCGGTCGCCACGGCCTTCGACGACCGTGCCGCCGACGAACTGGACGGGCTCGACCACACCGGGGCCTACGAGTCGTTCTACGCGATGTTCGAGGACGCCCGAACCGTCCTCAACGGCGGCGTCGGTACCGTCCAGCCCGAGAAGGTCGCCGACGCGGTCCTCGACGCGGCAGTCTCGCCCGAGCCGCCGGCGCGCTACCCCGTCGGCCCGCTCGCGAGCGCCGCCGACTACGCCCGTTTCCTGCCCGCCGGGGTTCAAAACACGCTCTACGGGCTGGTTCGACGGGTTACCTAAAATACACCCTCCGCTCTTTTAGACGAGGGAATCGCGCTCGCGCGGATGCAACTTGCACCGTTACACCGCACCCCATCCGCCACGCGCCTCCCCAACCGACTGCGCTCCTCGTTCGCTCGTTTCACTCGCTTCACTGTCGTTCGAAACGGCGAAGCCGTTTCGTGATGACGAGAGAGCGAAGCTCTCTCGAACCACGGTGCTCATCCCTCGCACGAGTCGGCCGTCTCCGACGGCCTCCCGCGCGCCACAGCACCGCACCGTGACAGCTACCCATCCCCGTACCCCGCATCTCATGGCGATCCGGTTCGACGGTCCCATATGGCCGCAGCCGACGACCCGATCGAAGCCCGACTCGGCGACGCGCTTCGCGAGACCGAGGCGACCATCGCGGCCGCCGAATCCTGCACCGGCGGCCTCGTCGGGTCGTTGCTCACCGACGTCCCGGGGTCGAGCGACTACTTCGACCGCGCGCTCGTGACCTACTCCTCGCGCGCGAAGCGCAACCTGCTGGGGGTGAGCCGCGAATCCCTCGACGCCCACGGCGCGGTGAGCGCCGAGGTGGCCATCGGGATGGCCCGCGGCGCGCGCGACACCGCCGACACCACCTGGGGCGTCTCCACGACCGGGATCGCCGGCCCGGATGGGGGAACCGACGAGAAACCCGTTGGAACGGTGTACATCGGTGTAGCCTACGCCGGCCCGTGGGGAACGGGCGAGACGACGGCGAGCGCCGAGCACTACGTCTTCGACGGCGACCGGGGCGCGATCAAGGAGGAGAGCGCGCACCGCGCGCTCGCCACGACCCTCGACGCGCTCGATTCGCGCCGGAGCTGACCCGACACGATTTACTATTCCCGCCACGTCGGGCGATTCGAGGCGAACGGATGAACAAGAAAGGTCACGTGCTCAACGCGGTGGTGTTGAGCATCGGGCTCGCGGTCCTGACCTACCCCGCCGGCGACCTCACGACGGTTCGGGCCGTCCTCGCCATCGCGGTGCCCGTCACCCTCGGGGCGCTCTTTCCCGACGTCGACACCGCCTTCGGCACCCACCGCAAGACGTTCCACAACCTCCCGGTTCTCCTGCTCTTCTTCGTCTATCCGATCTACTTCGGCAACCTCCAGTACGTCTGGATCGGGGTCGCGACCCACTACGCGCTCGACCTCCTGGGTTCGAAACGCGGGATCGCGCTCTTCTACCCGTTCGACAGCGGCGAGTTCGACGTCCCCGTCGGCGTCTCGACCAGAAGCCGCTTCGCGGGCGGGGTGATCCTCGTCGTCACCGCGCTCGAACTCGCGGTCGCCGCCGCGCTCGTCACCGAGTACCCGCGCCGGCTCTTCGAGTACGGGCTCCGGGCGAGCGGGCTGTTCTGAGCGGCCCGGCCCATCGATGCCGCCGCCGGGACCGAGCCGACAGCTATTACGACCCGGCGATCCGACGCGGATACGATGCATCACGGCAGACGTGTCGGTCTCGTTGTTTGTCTCCTCGTGGTCGCGGTTGGGGTCGCCGGCGTCGGCGGGCTCGCGAGCGCACAGTCGACGAACGACACGACGACCATCGACTCGTGTCGTACGATCGCCAACGACGGCGAGTACGCTCTAACCGCCGACATCGAGGACAGCAACCGAACGGTCTGCGTCCAGATCCTCTCCGACGACGTCGTCTTCGACGGCAACGGCCACACGATCGACGGGGTGAACGCCAGCGAGAGCGTCGGCGTGAAGGTCAATAACTCCCTGACCGGGCTCTCGAACGTCACCGTGCGGAACGTCACGACGACGGGCTGGACCGCGGGCGTCTACTATCAGGGCGTCGCGAACGGCTCGCTCGAAGCGGTGAACGCGAGCGCGAACGCCCGCAACGGCGTGCTCCTGCGCGACGCGCCGGAGACGGAGTTACGGAACGTCACCGCCGTCGACAACGACCGCTGGAGCCTCTATACCATCAACTCCTCGGGAGTTTCGGCCGAGCGCTTCGAGACGAGCACCTCGACGCTCTCGTTCGTCGCGACCGACGCCGCGCTGACGGGCGTCGAGAGTGTCCCCGGCGGCCTCCCGAACCGGACGGCCATCGACCAGCACGTCGGGATGGCGGGCACGGGGCAGAACGCCACGATCCGGCTGACCGTCGGATACGACGACGCGAGCGTCGCGGACGCGAACGTCACCGAGAACAGCCTCCGGCTCTGGGGCTACGACCGGAACTGGTCGCAGGTGCCCGGCGTGAACTACGTCAACACCGACCGGAACGTGGTGATCGCGAACGTCTCGGCGCTCGGGAACACGAGCACGTTCGCCCCCGCGGGACAGACCACGACGCCAACGCCGACGGCGACCCGAACCGCAACGGCGACCGCGACCGACGGGCCCGGAGCCGCCGCGACGGGCGGTACCGCCGAAACCACGACCTCGGACGACGGCCCCGGATTCGGCCTCGTGGTCGCGGTCGTCGCCCTCCTCGCGACGGCGCTGATCGCCCGCCGACGGGATTGACCGCACACGAACGATTTTGTCGGTGGCGTGACCAGCGGTAGCATGACACTCCATCGACGGACCGTGGAGCGGGACGTCCGGGAACTCGGCGCGCTGCTCGGCGACGTGATCGAAGCCCAGGCGTCGACGGCGGCCTACGAGGTAGTTGAAGACCTCCGAACCGCGGCGATCGACTACCGGCGTGGCGACGCCGACTCGCGCGACCCCCTCCGTGAGACGGTGGAGGACCTCGATCCGGCGACCGAGAGCGCCGTCGCACGCGCGTTCACGAGCTACTTCGAACTCGTCAACCTCGCCGAGGAGCGCGAGCGCATCCGCGCGATCCGGTCGGCCTCCCAAGAGGGGTCGCTGGCCGACAGCCTCGGCGCGGCGGTCGACGAACTCGCCGCGGCCGACGTCGACGCCGCCACCGTCGAGTCCCTCCTCGACGACGTCCTGATCGAACCGACTTTTACTGCCCATCCCACCGAAGCCCGCCGGAAGACGGTGAAATCGAAGCTCCGTGCGGTCACGCGTCACCTCGAAACCCTCGACGAGCGCCTCCTCACGGACACCGAGGAAGCCCAGGTGAAACGCGACATCGACGCCGAGGTCACGAGCCTCTGGCAGACCGCCCAGGTCCGCGACCGTCGGCCGGAACCGGGTGACGAGGCGCGGAACGTCCAGTGGTACCTCGAGAACACCCTGTTCGACGTCACGGGAGAAGTCTACGCCGAGTTCGAGGAAGCGCTGGGCGAACGGTTCGAGGACGTCTCGATCCCCCAGTTGTTCCAGTTCCGGTCGTGGGCGGGCAGCGACGCCGACGGGAACCCCTACGTCACCCCCGAGGTGACGGCGGAGACCCTCGACCGACAGCGCTCGGTGGTGGTCGAGCGCTACCGCGACGAACTCAAACGCCTCTCGGGGGTGGTGAGCCAGGACGGACGGCGGATCGAAGTCGACGAAACCTTCGAGGAACGCCTCGCCGCCGACCGCGAGCGATTTCCCTCGATCGCCGAGACCGCCGCCGAGCGCTACCCGAACGAGCCCTACCGCCAGAAGCTCCGCCTGATGCGCGAACGCCTCGTCCGGGTCGGTGACGTCCGGCCCGGTGGGTACGGGGAAGCCGACGAACTCGTCGCCGACCTCGACGCGCTCGCGGCCAGCCTCCGGGCGAACGACGCGGGAACCGTCGCGACCGCCCACGTCGACCCGCTGCGCCGCCAGGTCGCGACCTTCGAGTTTCAGCTCGCGAGCCTCGACCTGCGCGACCACCGCGAGAACCACACGACAGCGGTGGCGGAGACCCTCGACCGCCAGGAGGTCGAGTACGGGGAGATGGACGAGGACGAACGGGTCGCGACCCTCACCGACGCGGTCCTGCAGGAGGAGTCAGTGATCGACGTCGACGACCGGGACGGGGTTTCCGATACGACGGGGACGGTCCTCGAACGGTTCGCGAGCCTCGCCGACTGGCAGCGCGAGTACGGCTCCGACGCCATCGACACCTACTGTATCTCGATGACCGAGGAGCCGAGCCACGTCCTCGAAGTCCTCTTTTTGGCCGACCAGGCGGGCGTGGTCTCGCTGCCGGATCATTCGGGACTGGACGTGGTGCCGCTGCTCGAAACCGAGTCCGCGCTCTCCGGAGCGGACCGGATCATGGGGACGCTGTTCGAGAACGAGGCCTACGCGGCGGCGGTCGCCGCCCGCGGCGGCACCCAGGAGATCATGCTGGGCTACTCGGATTCGAACAAGGAGAACGGGTTCCTCGCGGCGAACTGGGAGCTCCACCGCAACCAGCGCCGTCTCGGCGAGATCGTCGCCGAGTACGACGTCTCCCTCCGGCTGTTCCACGGTCGCGGCGGCTCGATCTCGCGTGGCGGCGGCCCGATGAACGAGGCGCTGCGCGCGCTGCCGAACAGTACGGTGACGGGGGAGGTCAAGTTCACCGAACAGGGCGAGGCGATCGCCGAGAAGTACGCCACCCCGCGGATCGCCGAGCGCAACCTCGAACAGATGCTGAACGCCCAACTGCTCGCACGTCACGACGCGGTCGAGCAGCCTACCGAGGAGATCCCCCAAGTATGGACCGACGCGATGGACGCGATGGCGAGCGCCGCGCGCGAGGAGTACCGCGACCTCCTCGAAAGCGAGGGGTTCGTCGAGTTCTTCGGCCAGGCCACCCCGATCGGGGTGATCGAGGACCTGAACCTCGGGTCGCGGCCGGCCTCGCGGTCGGGCGAGCGCACCGTCGAGGACCTCCGGGCGATCCCGTGGGTGTTCTCGTGGACCCAGGCGCGCTGTATTCTCCCCGGGTGGTACGCGCTCGGTACCGGCATCGAGACCTACCTCGACGAGGGATCGGCGGGCACCGACGACACCGACCGCGACGAGCGCGTCGAAACCCTCCGCGAGATGTACGCCGAGTGGCCGTTCTTCCGGACCACCCTCGACAACGCCGCGCTCTCGCTCGCGCGCACCGAGATGGAGGTCGCCGAGAGCTACGCCGGGATGGCCGACGAAGCGCTCGCCGAGGAGTTCTTCCCCAGGATTCACGACGAGTACGAGCGCGCCGTCGGGCGCGTCACCGAAGTGACCGACCGCGACTCGCTCGTGCGGCGCGACTGGCTGCTCGACGGCCTCGACCGCCGGAACCCCTACGTCGACCCGTTGAACGTCCTCCAGACGCATCTCCTCGGCCAGGACGAGCGCACCGAGGCCGAGGAGCGCGCGCTCCGACTCACGGTGAAGGGGATCGCCGCCGGGATGAAAACCACCGGCTGAACCGGGAAACGAGTCAGTAGACCGCGACGTCGTCGAACCGGTTCTCGTAGACCGGCTGTCCGGGATGGGTGGCCTCCATTCCCGGGAGGGCCACCCGGTCGAACTTCTTCAGGCTGTTCTCGTAGCCGAGGTGGGCGAACTCCGCGCGCCGGCGCGCCTCGTGGACCAGCCCATCCCGGTGGCGAACCCGGCGCGGTGCGGCCTCGCGGAACGCCGCGAGGAGGTCGGCCTCGGTGTCGATACGGGCCTCGAACTCGGTCCAGACCTCGCCGACGGTGGCGTGGCGGTGGGCGTACGACGAGCCGAACGTGGGGCGGTCGAGGTCACGGGCGATCTCGCGTGCCCGGCGGTTGTGCCGTGCCCAGTGTTTCGGGTTGTAGACCTCGACGGCGTCGACGAGGTCGCGGTACCGACGGATGGCGGCCTCGTCGAGGCTCACGGTCAGGAACTCGGGATGGGGGACCAGCACCACGGCACCCTGGACCCGGAGTTCGGCCATCGCGCCGTCGAGGGTGGTGAAATCCGGTATCGGACCGTCGAGCCCGAGCGCGAGGACGTGCCGACGGTTTCGCCACGACCCGGTGAAGAGTTCGCGCGCGGGCACCACGAGGAGGTCGTCGTCGGTGTACGCCGCGGCCCGTTCCCGGATCTCGGACAGAGGGGTGAAGTGAGGTGCGTAGACCAGCACGTCGAGCCCGAACCGCTTCGCCTGGCGCACGACCCGGTCGTCGAGGATCTTCACGTGAGGGTCGATGCGAGTGACGGAACGACTCACTGGTTTGGATCGGCGATCGGTCGTATAGCGGGTTTCGATCCGCTTGGATGGCCCCGAGAAGACCCGCTACCGACTAAAATTTATTACAAACGATCGAGTGAATCAACGAATGAACCGCGGTGGCGGACGGCTCGGACGGCGAACGTTCCTCGCGCTCGGCGTGAGTACGAGCCTCGCTGGCTGCGTGGGCGGTGGCGGTGGAAGCTCGAACGATTCGACCACAGCGGGTCAGCGGACACTCGAAGAATCGACGGAGGGCTCGACCGTCGCTCAAGCTCCGTCGAACACGCCCGCGACGACGGGAACAGTGGATGGGGGCTGGGAGCCCGTTCGGATCGACTCGGATCGAGACGAACCGCGGGCGACGGCGATCGTCGGCAGCGGCGAGTCGTTGGGAGGATTCACGGTCTGGAACGACGCCGAAACCACGCGGAAGATCGATATCAGCGTTCGCAGACGGATCACCGAGACACCCTCGTTCGAGGGGAGCTACCGACTCGAATCGGACGCCTACGTCGGTATCGACATCTCGACCGCCGGCGACTACGTCGTCAGCGTCGGGCTCGCCGACGACGACCCGGAACGCATCGAGTTCACCGTCGACGACTGTAACGAACAGGGCCTGAGTGTCGCGGTACGGTCGAGCGGGAAGGTGGAGTGGTCGGGGATATCGACCATGATGGCGTGTATGACGGCCACGCTGACCGGGGGTCGGTATACTTCGACCCACGGACCCCCTTCGGAGGGGTCGGTGACGACGCGATGAATCGGTGACTGGCGCGCGGCCACCGTTCTCTGGAGCCTCGCGGGCCGTTTCTTCCGACCCGACGGTTCGAGGGGCTACCGTTCCTCGCTGTCGAGCACGCGGATCTGGTCGCCGCGAACGGTGACGGGGATCGGGACGGTCGCCTCGTAGAGTTCGACCGTCACTTGATCCTTGCCCTCGTCGATACGCTGGACCTGGGCCTTCTCGCCCTTGAACGGGCCGGCGATGAGTTCGACGATGTCGCTCTCGGCGATCCCCTCGACGTCGGGTTTCGGCGAGAGGAAGTGTTCGACCTCCGCGATCGAGGACTCGCCGGGGACGAGGTTGCGGGCGTGGGGGATCTCATCGAGCACGCGTTCGAGGATCGCGTAGTCGTCGGCCTCGACCATGACGTAGCTCGTGAGCGACTCGGGGGCGAGCGCGGCGTGGACGCTCGACTCCTCGCGGTTCATGATCATGTCCGCGACGGTGCGCTCCTGGCTCGCGGTGGTCTTGACGGCGTACATCCCCATCTCAGAACAGCCCCGGGAGCGTGTTCATGATGGTGAAGATGACGTACCCGATGAACCCGATGAGGACGATACCCGCCCCGGCGATCAGGGCGATCCGGGAGAACTCCTCCCAGGACGGCGTGCTCGCGAGCTTCAACACCCGAGTGTAGCTCCCGAGGTCGTACTTGATGTCCATTTGGGCCCGCTACTTTCCGGAGGGGTATCTATCTTGTGTCATCCCGTCCGCTCCCGTATCGAGAAGTTGATAAGAACTGGTTCGAAACGAGCTCGATGAACCTTCCACGGTCGTCGGAACGCGTGTCGAACCGTCGCGTGACGTTCCTCGCGGTGCTCGTCGTGGTCGCGGCGGCGTTCGTCGGTGCGGGCGTCGCCGGCGCGCAGTCCGGTACCGCCATCGATTCGTGTACGACGATAGACTCGCCCGGAACCTACACACTCGATTCCGACCTCTCGGCCGATTCGACCTGCATCCAGATCACCGCGAGCGACGTCACCCTCGACGGCGACGGGCACACGATCGAGGGTGGGAGCTCCGGGGTCGGCGTCGAGGTATCGGGCGATTCGACCCTCTCCGGGGTCACGGTGAAGAACGTCGAGACCACCGGCTTCACCCGCGGCATCCTGTTCCAGAACGCCGAGGACGGGACGATCGCCGGGAGCACGACGACCGACGCGACCGAGGGCATCACGCTCCTCTCGACCGACGACACCACCGTTCGCGGGAGCACGGCCACCGACAACGCGCTCGGGGTCGAACTCCGGAAGGCGAGCGGGAACACCATCACCGGGACCACCGCGAACGACAACAAGTACGGCCTCCACATCGAGCGCGGCAGCCTCCACAACGAGTTCACCGGCGACACCGCCTCGGGGAACGTGTTCTGGGACTTCTACTCCGACCGCTACAGCCCCGGTGTGGACTCCGATACCACCGTCTCGAACCTCGATATGGGTTCGGTCACCGTCGACCTCTCGGGGACGAACGTCGGGGCACGCGCCGAACCGGTCACGGGTGAGGGTCCCTCGGGCCGAGAGGCCGTCGGCACCGGGGTCCGAACCACCGACTACGGCGAGGGGTCCGATATCTCGCTGACGATCCACTACGCCGACGGCGACACCAGCGGTCTCGTCGAGACCTCGTTCGCACTCTTCAGCACCGACAGCGGCGACTCGTGGTCGGCGCTCGACTCCTCGTCGGTCGACGCCGGCGCGAACACCGTCTCGGCCACCGGCGTCCCCCACCCCGCGACCGTCGCGGTGTTCGGTTCCGCGGGCGGTTCGGGGTCGTCCGGCGATCCCGGTTCGTCGGGTGACACCGGTTCGTCGAACGATTCGGGCTCGGCGGCCACCGACACGGCGACCACGACAGCGACGGCCACCGCGACCGAAACGGCGACGCCGACGACCACCGCGACCGCCACTCCGACCACGACACCGACGGCAACCGCCACACCGACAGCTACCCCTACTGCGACGGTAACAGCAACGGAAACGCCTACCGCGACGCGGACCGCGACAGCAACGACGTCGACTGCGACGGCGGCCGAGCCATCAACCGCGACGACGACGACCGCCACGGCGGCGGACACCGCCGACACGACGGCGGTTTCAGGGTCGGGTTCGACCACCACGGCTGGAACTGAACGAGCCACGGCCACCGAATCGAACGTGAGCGCCGGCGAGAGCGGATCGAACGCCAGCACGACATCGTCGAGCAACGGCCCGGGCTTCGGTCCCCTCGCCGCCCTCGGCGCGCTGCTCGCGGCGGCCGTGCTGGCGGTTCGACGCGACCAGTAGCCACTCGAACTCTTTCGAAAGAGAGCTGACTCGCGTATGCTGGGTTTCGAACTAACGGTATCGCCGCCGTACGCGGACGGAGTTCGTACTCACCGCCCGCGACCGGTTCGATTACTCGACGTAGTCGATGTCGTTGTCGACCTGACCGGCGGTCTCGTTCGCGAGGTCCGAGCGACCGTAGATCTGGGGCGAGTCGACGCCCGTCACGACGATCATGGTCTCCATCTTGCCCGAGAAGCTCTCGTCGACCGACGCGCCCCAGATGATACGGGCGTCGGGGTCGATCCGGTCGTAGATCTCCTCGACGACGCCCTCGGCCTCCTCGACGCTCATGTCGGGACCGCCGACGACGTTGACCAACGCGGAGCTCGCGCCGGTGAACTCGACGTCCAGAAGGGGCGAGCGGAGCGCGGAGCGAATGGAGTCCTGGGCCTTGTTCTCGGAGTCGGACTCCCCGAGACCGATCATCGCGACGCCGCCGTTCTCCATGACGGTTCTGACGTCGGCGAAGTCGACGTTGACCAGTCCGGGTTTGGTGATGAGCTCGGTCATGCCCTTCACCGAGCGCATGAGGACGCGGTCACAGATCGTGAAGGCGTCCTGGAGCGGGAGGTTCGGCGCGTATTCGAGGAGTCGGTCGTTCGGGACGACGATCACCGTATCCGAGACCGCACGAAGGCGTTCGAGGCCCGCGTCGGCGTTCGCCCGCCGGCGCTCGCCCTCGGCGGTGAACGGGATGGTGGCGATCGCGATGGTGAGCGCACCGGCCTCCTGGGCGGCCTCGGCGACCACCGGCGCGGAGCCGGTTCCCGTGCCGCCGCCGAGTCCGGTGGTGACGAACACCATGTCGGAGCTGTCGATCGCGCCCTTGATGTCCTCGATCGTCTCGCGCGCGGCCTCCTCGCCGATCTTGGGGACCGAGCCCGCGCCGCGACCACCGGTTCGATCCCGACCCATCAGGATCTTGGTGTCGGCCTGGACCTGGTCGACGAGGTGCTGGGCGTCGGTGTTGGCGGCGACGAGCTTCGCGCCGTGGATCCCTTCCTTGGCCATCCGCGTCACCGTGTTCGACCCGGCTCCACCACAGCCGAACACCGTGATCTGTGTCCTGAGGTCCTCGACGACGCCCGCGAGCTCCTCGTCGCTCATCGTGCCGGCCCGCTTCTCGCCAGCCGGCGTCTCTCCGCTCCCCTGGCCCTCGTCCGACTCCTCGATGGCGTCCTCGATGATCGAATCCATTTGTGTCGGAGTCGCGGACGCCGCGTATTTATCTTTCCCCTTTTGTCCGAGGAATGTCACTCCCGGCGGGCGAACCGGCGGACGTGCTCGGCGTGGACCGCCTCGGGCGGTATCGTCCGGCCGTCGACCGTCACCGCCTCGCCGTCGGCGAGCGCCCCGAACTCCGGTCCCTCCGGCACGCCCGCTTCCCGCGCCGCCGCCGGATCGAACGCCGTCTCCCGGGCGACCAGCTCGCCATCGTGACGTTCGACGGATGCGTACTTGCCTTCGAGGAGGTCGGCGAACCCCTCGACGATCGAATCGCGGTCGTCCGCCCGAGCGAGCAGCACGCGGTCGGCGAGCCGGGTTCCCGATTCGTGGGTGTCGAACCCGAGCGCGTGCCGTTCGACGACCGCGTGGGCTCCCTCGCGGTCGATGCCCTCGGCCTCCGCCACCAGTTCCGACGGCAGGCGTTCGAGGACCGCTCCCCCGACCCCATCCCCGTCCGTTCGGGCCGGCTCCCCGAACCGGAGGCCATCGTCGACGGTCCCCAGTTCGTCCTCGGCGTGTGCGACGAACGCGAGTGGGACACCGGTCGTCTCCCGGAGCCACGTCTCGCTCACCACCCGATAGCCGAGGTCCTCGACGACCGACCTGAGTTCGGGTTTCGTTCCCTCGACGACGGCTCGGGTCGCGCCGCTACGCTCGAAGGCACGCTCGATGACTTTCTCGTGGTTCTCGGCCGCCCCCATCGCGTCGAGGGCCCAGTCCGCGCCGACGTGGCCCACCGCCCAGTCGGTCTCCCTGACTACCCGCTCGAATCGGGGGACGTAGTGGCCGCCGCCGAACCCCACGACCTGGCGCTCGCGGTGTGGGTCCGTTCCGTCGAGGTCGAGGATGGCCTTCGCCACCGCTCGCGCGCCCGCGGGGTCGTTCCACTCTTCCTCCGAACTCCCCAGCTCGACGAACAGTGAGGGGCGGCCGACGTCGGTGGGCCCGTGATGGGTGCACTCCATCCCGACGTCGTAGTTCGCCGGGGCGTGCTCGGTCAGCACGCGGACGACGCGGGTGTGAACGTTCGGCGCGGCCTCGGCGAAGGCGTTCGCCCCGCCACCGAACTCCGCGGGCCCGAAGTTCCCGGTGTGGTGGGCCGTGAGGAACCGGCCGGTGTCGCCGGCGTGTTTCGAGGCGAACACCACGAGGTCGGGGTCGTCGAACGCCTCGGCGATCCCGTCGATCTCGAGGTGGAGCGCGTCGAACTCGCGGAGCTCGAAGCCCGTAGTGCGAAAGACGGTGCCGCCGCCGTCGCTCTCGGCGCGCGTTTCGTCCTCCTCGGTCGTCCAGTCTGTGAGGTCGCGGAGGTGCTCGCCGATGTGGCTCGACGCTCGGTCGGCACGACTCACGACGATACCGATCATACCGGGAGAAGCCGTCTCGCGGGCTAAAGCCCCGCGATCCGTGGATAGGATCGCTTAATCGACCTGGACGCGAAATTCGGACGTGTTTCCGTCGCCCTCCCTCCCGGTCGCGACGGTGCCGCTCGACCGGGCGGGGGTCCTCGTGGGGTCGTTTCTCCTCCTGCTCGTCGGTGCCGAGGTCTTCACCAACGGCATCGAGTGGCTCGGCCAGCGCCTCGGCATCTCCGAGAGCGCCACCGGGAGCATCCTCGCGGCGCTCGGCACCGCGCTCCCCGAGACTCTGATTCCCGTGATCGCCATCCTCCAGGGCGGCAGCGCGGCCGACGACATCGGTGTGGGCGCGATCCTCGGCGCGCCGCTGTTGCTCGCCACGGTCGCGATGTTCCTCGTCGGCGCGTCGGCCTACCTCTTCGCCGGTCGCCGGGACGCCGACGAGGCGGTCCGCTTTCCTCCGGAGTCCACCGAACGCGACCTCTCCTTCTTCCTGTTCGCCTACGCCCTCGCGGTGGCCGCGGCGTTCGTTCCCTCACAACCGGTTTCTATGGGAATCGCGGTCGTGCTCGTCGGGCTCTACGCGGTCTACGTCTATCGGTCCGTCAGGAGCGGCGACCTCGCCGACGACGAGCTCGACGACCACTACCTCGGGCGGATCGTCGAGAGGGGCCTCGAAGCGGTCGGTATCGAGACCGAACGCGACCACGCGAGCGACCCCCACACGGTCCTCGTCGGGCTCCAGACCCTCCTGGCGCTCGGGTTCATCGTGCTCGGGGCGCGGCTGTTCGTGTCCGAGATCGAGTTCTTCTCCGAGACGGTGCTCTCGGTGCCGGCGGCGGTGGTCTCGTTGTTGCTCGCGCCGCTGGCCACCGAGCTCCCCGAGACGTTCAACAGCGTGCTCTGGATGGCTCGCGGGAGCGACACCCTCGCGCTCGGGAACATCACCGGGGCGATGGCGTTTCAGAGTACGATCCCCGTCACTCTCGGACTCGTGTTCACCTCCTGGGACCTCTCGTTCCAGTGGGGCACCACCGGCTTCCTCAACGCCCTCTCGGCCGTGCTCGCGCTCGTGAGCGGCGGCCTCGTCTACCTCCGGGTTCGGTCGGCCGACGGTCGCGAGCTCCGACCCGCACCGTTCCTGCTCGGCGGGGTCCTCTACGTCGGGTTCGTGGCGTTCGCGCTCTACGCCGTCCTCGTACTCGGTGCGAACGCTGCGTAGCGTCGCGGACGCAAGCGAAACCGCTTAACCGATCCCCAGCAGAGCCGGGGCCATGACTTCGGCGTTCGTGACTTGGCTTCCCCTTGCTATCGTCTCCGGCATCCTCGGCAACACGGTCTTTCTCGTCGGTTCGTTCGTGCTGCTCCTGCTCGGCGCGGAGATCTTCACTAACGGCGTCGAGTGGCTCGGCCAGTATCTCGGCCTCGGCGACAGCGCGACCGGGAGCATCCTCGCGGCGGTCGGCACCGCGCTCCCCGAGACCCTCATCCCCGTCATCGCCATCCTCGGCGCGTACCTCTCGGGCGAGGGCAGCGAGTCCGCGAGCGACATCGGCGTCGGCGCGATCCTCGGTGCCCCGTTCTTGCTCGCCACGATCGCGATGTTCCTCGTCGGGGTGAGCGTGCTGGTCTTCAGCGGTCGGCGCGACCACGGCAGCGAGTTCTACGTCAACGACGAGTCCACCCAGCGCGACCTCTTCTTCTTCTTCGTCGGCTACGTGTTCGCGGTGGCCGCGGCGTTCGTCACCGGTATCGCGACGGTCGCCATCGGCGCGTTCCTGGTCTTCTGGTACGGCCTCTACCTCTATCGCACCATCAGCGCCGACGACATGGTCGAGGGCGAGGAGGAGCTCGACCCGCTCTATCTCGGTCGGATCGTCGAGCGGCTGGGTGGCGACCCGGCCACCGACGACGACGGCCACAGCGAGGACCCCGCCGGCTGGACCGTCGGGCTCCAGACCCTGATCGCGCTCGCGCTGATCATCGGCGGCGCACAGCTGTTCGTCAGCGAGGTGAGCTACTTCTCGAACCAGGTCCTCTCGATCCCCGCCGCGATCCTCTCGCTCCTGCTCGCGCCGTTCGCCACCGAACTCCCCGAGAAGTTCAACAGCATCATCTGGATCGCCGACGACAAGGACACCCTCGCGCTCGGGAACATCACCGGGGCGATGGCGTTTCAGGGCACCCTGCCGGTGACCCTCGGGATCCTCTTCACCACCTGGGACCTCACCCTCCAGTGGGGGACGACCGGCTTCCTCAACGCCCTCTCGGCCGTGCTCGCGCTCGTGAGCGCCGCGATCCTCTACGTTCGGGCGCGTCGCGACACCACGGACTCGATGCATCCAGCCCCGTTCCTGGTCGGCGGGCTGTTCTACGCCCTCTTCATCGGTATCGTGCTCTATCACGTCTTCGTGATCGGGCTCTCGGGCGTGCCCGCACACTGAGGTTAGGTCGTCTCGATGTCGAGGTCGACGGGTCGGCGCTCGCCCTCGATGTCGGCGACGACGCGTTCGACGACGCGTTGGCCCTCGCGCTCGATGACGGGTTTGACCTTCTCGACCACCCACGACAGCGAGACCAGTCGGGGGAGGTCGAAGTTCGAGGGGTTCACCGAGTCCGTGTCGTACTCGACCCGGAAGTGGACTTTCGAGGCATGTTCGCGGTCCTCCGGCGGTTCGTGCTCCTCGACCAGCCAGTAGCCGCTGGCGTCGATGTCCTTCACGACCCGCCAGTCGATACGGTTGGGCGGGTCGGTGTCGGTGACCCGCGAGCGCGCGGTGTAGGTGAGTTTCCACCACGCGAAGTGGAGGTCGTAGGTCGTGCCCGCCGAGCCGTCGCCCTGGCGGTCGACCCCACGCAGGTGCTCCGAGTAGCGCGGATACCGTGGAAAGTCGATAAGCACGTCGTAGACCTCCTCCGGCGGGAGGTAGACGACCGTGCTGATATCGATGGTGTTCACGGCTCAGTCACGACCGCCGAGGGCCTAAGCGTTACCGTGTTCGCGGGTTACGCTCACCCGGCGAACATCGGGAAATAGATAGGGGTTCGCTCACAACCGACTCGATAGCCGATGAACGCCCTCCCTGCCGGTCCGAACAGCAATCAGAGCGTATTTGCCGCCGTCGTCCTCGCGGCGCTCGCCGTCCTCGCCCTCGCCGTCGCCCCGGTCGGCCTCGCGGGCGCACAGCCCACCGGCGCGACCCCGGTGAACTCGTGTATCACCATCGACACCCCGGGACGGTACGTCCTCACGGGGAACGTCACGGGCGACGTCGCCGGCGAGGACGAGGCCTGCATCGAGGTCACGAGCGGCAACGTCACTCTCGACGGCGCGGGCCACTCGGTCACGGGGAGCGGGACGGGCCACGGCGTCGAGGTCGACGGTGCCGCGAAGCCGGTCACGAACGTCACCGTCGAGCGCCTCCACGCGAACGAGTGGACGGTCGGGGTGTTCCTGCTCGGGGTGGACGACAGCACGGTCCGGAACGTCATCGCGAACGGTACGATATCGGGGGTCTCGCTCGCACAGTCGAGTGAGAACCGGATCGTCGACGCCACCGCCTACGGTAACTCGATCGGGGTCGCGGTCGGCGGGACGAGCCACGACAACACGGTGCGGAACGCGGTCGCGGTCGAGAACAAGTGGGGGATCCACTTCGAGCGCGAGAGCGGGAACAACACCGTGCGGGACAGCGTCGCGCGCAACAACACCAACTGGGACTACTACTCGATGCGCAACCGCGGGCCGAACGAGGTCTCGAACCTCGAACTCTCGACGGCCACCCTCTCGTTCACCGAACGGAACGTGGCCTTCAGGTCCATCACCGACCCGCCCGCGCTCCCCGCCGGTACCGCGAACCGCGGGGCCTACGTCGAGGCGTTCGCCGCCGCCGGTCAGTCCTCGCTCTCGCTGACGATGGACGACGGGGCGGGCGGCGGTGCGGCCACCCTCTGGCGCGCGACCCAGGGGAGCTGGTCGCGGGTGCCGGGCGCGACGAGCGACGGCGGCACCGTCTCGGGGGCCACCCTCACGGAGTTCGGGATCTTCGGCGCGCTCTCGGACAGCGGCAACGGCGGGCCGGCGAACGTGACGACCAGCGGCTCGCCGTCGGTCCAGCGCACGATGACCACCGTTCCGGGAAGCGCCGCCACGAACACGGCGACCTCGGCCACCACCGGCGCGACGGCGGCCACTGCCCCTGACTCGAACGCCACGGGGGTCGACGTGGAAGCCAACGGATCGACGACCTCAACCGAGAGCACCGACCGAGCGGGGTCCGAGCCGGGGACGGCCACGTCGGACGAGTCGGGGACTGATACGGCGGCCCCCGAAACCGGGGACGCGGGCGGCCTCCTCTCCTCGACCGTCGGCTGGGCCAAGGTCCTCTTCGCCGCGGCGGCGCTCGTCGCGCTGGTCCTGCTCGGGACGGTCGTCGTCATCCGCCACCGTCGCGGCCGGAATCGCGGGTTCTGAGTTTCACACGGCGAATTGGGGAATTTCGGTTTTCGACCCGTGTCGCCGGGGAAGTCCGGGACAACTGCATCTGTTTTCGTATTGATGCTATCTCGTTAGCCGATTCTGTGGGCGAATCCCGACGCAAACGAGAGACCGCACCGCTACCGTCCCGCGACCGCCACTCGCCCGGTACAAATGAGAACCGCCATCGCCCCGCTCCCGCCCCGCACAGGCCACACACCTCCCCAGCCGACTGCGCTCCTCGCTCGCTCTGCTCACGGGTCACTTCGTTCCCCGTTCGCGACCGAGGTTCTCCTTTCAGTCGAACCTCGCACCGCTCGCTGCGGTGCTCATCCCTCACACGCCGATTCGCGCTCGCACGCTCACGTCCGTTCGCGCACGACCGCGTGCGCGCGCCATAGCATCCTACCGCACCGCACCACCCATCCGTACCGCACTCCGCATCGCACCGCCACATCATCCCAACCGCCACCACACCCGCTATTCACCGCCGCGTTACGACCGACAGTATAACCCGCCGGCGACCGGAGATTCGGGTGATGCTCGAAGGAGCGAACGTCGCGCTCGGGGTCACGGGGTCGATCGCGGCGGTCAAAACCGTCGAACTCGCTCACGAACTCCGGCGGCGCGGGGCCACGGTGCGAGCGGTGATGACCGGGAGCGCGCGGGGGATTATCCATCCGTGGGCGGTCGAGTTCGCCACCGAGAACCCGGTCGTGACGGAGATAACGGGTCAGATAGAACACGTCGACCTCTGCGGTCGCGACGGCTGGGCGGACGTCCTCCTGGTCGCCCCCGCGACCGCGAACACGGTGGGGAAGATGGCGGCCGCGATCGACGACACCCCAGTCACCACGACCGCGACGACGGCGCTCGGAGCGGGCCTCCCGGTCGTGGTCGCGCCCGCGATGCACGAACCGATGTACGACCACCCGGGAGTGAGCGAGGCCATCGACCGGGTCGAGTCGTGGGGCGTCTCGTTCGTCCCGCCGCGGGTCGAGGAGGGCAAGGCCAAGATCGCCTCGGTCGACGCCATCGCGCTCGCGACCGCCCGCGCCGCGAACGACCACCCGCTCGCGGGCCGGCGGGTCGTGGTCACCAGCGGCCCCACCTCGGAGTCCATCGATCCGGTGCGAACGCTCACGAACCGGTCCTCCGGTAAAACGGGGCGGGCCGTCGCGCGGGCGTGCTACCTCCGCGGTGCGGCCGTCACCCTGGTCCACGACGGGCCAGAGGTCCCCTATGCGGACGTCGAACCCGCCGAGAGCGCCGCCGAGATGCTCGCCGCCGTCGAGGGATCGGTCGAGAACGCCGACGCGTTGGTCTCGGTAGCGGCGATCGGTGACTACACCGTCGAGACCAATGCCGAAAAGATCCGCTCGGGCCAGGAAGCGCTGACCCTCGACCTCGAACCGACCCCGAAGGTGCTCGATTCGGTCCGCGAGTCCCATCCGGATCTCACGATGGTGGGGTTCAAAACGGAGACGAGCGGCGACGACGAGGCGATGGTCGCGGCCGCCCGGGAGACCCGCTCACGGGTCGACCTCGCCTTCGTGGTCGCCAACGACGCGAGCGTGATGGGACGCGACCGGACGCGCGCGCTCGTGGTTCGCGAAGACGGCGTCGTGGAGTACGACGGCGACAAGTCGGGCCTCGGCGCGCGGGTCGCCGACGAGCTCGCGGGCGAACTCGACTGACTCAGTTCGCCGCGTTCTCGTCGACGTAAACCTCCATCGTGGATATCGTACAGCCGCTGTCGTAGGAGAAGCGCTGGATCTCGTGGCGTTCGTAGCCCGAGAGCGAGCCCTCGATGTCGGCCACGCTGGCGTAGGACTCCCTACACGAGTCCGTCTCCCCGAACGCGACCACGATCGGCGGGCGGTCCTCGCCCCGGACCAGCCGGTCGAGCGTGGCGGCGTCGTCGGTGCTGTTCGACACCGCGCCGTCGGCCTCGAAGTACCACGAGAGCGGCAGCCGACGGAACCAGTTGAGGTCGGCCGGCGGGCTGTCGTCCGCGGACTCGTTCCCCGCGAGTTCGTCGCCGTCGAACTCCGGATCGTCGCCGTAGTAGAGCACGTCGGTGCCGTCGTTCGTCCGGATCACCGTTTGGAGTTCGCCGAGCAGTGGTTTCATCTCGCTCGACGACTGGGCGTACTGGACCAGCGCGTTGTCGGGGTCCTGGTCGTTCTCGAAGGAGGTATCGTAGACCGCGAGTCCGGTGTGGGCGGCGACCATCACCAGCACGAGACCCGCGAGGAGCCCGGCGAGCGCGTTCCGATCGAGTGTCGGTGAGCCCTCGCGGAGCGCGTCGAGCCCGCCGGCGTCGCGGAGCCCCTGGAGGGCGGCCCGACCGACCGCGGCGACCCCGACGGCGGCGGGGACCACGAGCGGCACCGCCACGTGGATCACCTCCCAGGGGAACGGGTTCGCCACGGCGATGGGGTAGCCGAGGGCGCTCGCGAAGCCCCAGTAGAAGGTGAAGGCCACGACGTCGCGGGGGCGGTCGCCGGTGTAGCGATCGAGGAGGAAGCCCACGACCGCGAAGACGAGCACGAAGAGCGCGCCGGTCCGAAGCGCGGGCCAGAGCGCCCCCGCCGCCGAGAGGTACGACCCGCTGTTGCCCGCCCCCCAGTGGCCGACGAAGGCGATCCACGAGCCGAGGGTGGCCTCGCGGACGAGGTCCGCGAGCAGCGTGGGGTCGGCGAGGGTGTCGCCGACCGTGGGCTGGGCTCTGGCCGCCTCGCCGCGCGGGGCGTAGAAGAAGACGATGATCGCGAGGAACTCGACGAACAGGAACACCGCGTGGGGCCACCACTCCCGGACCCCGTGCCGAACCCGCCGTCCCAGGTCGGCGACCGCCGGACGGACGTCGGCCTCGCGAACCCGACGGATCAGGAGGCGTCGGTCGACCAGCAGCGCCGTCGCGCCGACCCACGTCACCGCGTAGATCACGGCGTTCTCCTTCGTGGTGAACGCGAGCGCGAAGAAGGCCACCCCGAGGTAGACGAGGGCCGGCCGCCGGTCGTCGATCGCCCGGACGAAACAGCCGAACGCGACGAGCATGAACCCCGCGAGCAACAGGTCGTTGCGATAGAAGCGCGAGTAGTAGACGAACAGCGGGGCGGCGGCGAGCACGACCGAAAGCGCCAGCGTCTCCGAATCCCGGAGCCGACGGCGGAAGAGCAGCGCCGTCAGGGGAAGCAGGCCGCCGACCAGCGCGACGACGAGCCGCATCGAGAAGTCGGAGGCCCCGATCAGACTGAACACCCAGCTGTCGACGATGGTGATGAACGGCCCGTGGACCACGGGTCGATACCAGTAGACCCCGTTCTCCATGTAGCGGTAGGCCCAGTAGGCCACCCGGGCCTCGTCCTGATGGGCGACCCGTGCGCCGAGCTCGACCAGCCGAACCACGAGCGCGAGGAGCGTGACGACCCCGACCGCGAGGCTGGTTCGTCGGTCGCGGTTCACCCCTCGTCCTCCTCGCCCGGTGATTCGGGTCGGGATTCGCCGGTGTCGGGCCAGGTCGCCTCGCCAGCGAACTCGACCCCCATCCGTTCGGCGGCCTGCGAGATGACGTGGGCACCCGTGGGGGCGGTGATGAAGAGGAAGACCAGCCCAACGAGCGCGATCAGCCCCGCCCCGCCGGGTGCCGCGGGCCCGAAGTAGACCACGCCCGCGAGGAAGAACGAGGCCGCCCCGAGGGTGGTCGCCTTCGTGGTGGCGTGCATCCGGTTGTAGACGTCGGGCAGCCTGACGAGACCGAGGGTCCCGACGACGAGGAAGAAGCACCCGATACCGATCAACACCGCGACGATGGCTGCGTGGATCGTGTTCATTCGATGATGTCCCCTTCGGTGACGTAGCGGGCGACGGCGATCGTGCTGACGAACCCGATGATCGCGAGTACGAGGCTCACGCTCACGAAGAAGCCCTGGTTGGTCAGGAGCGCGAACAGGAGCGCGACCGAGACCACGTTCGTGGCGATGGTGTCGAGCGCCACCACTCGGTCGGGGGTCGTCGGCCCACGGATCACCCGATAGCCCGCCACGAGCGTCACGAGGGTCGCGACCACGAGTCCCGCCTGGATCACGGTCGTGAGGAACGCGGGCGCTTCAATCGCCACGCGAACCACCTCGTGGGCGGGGCGGCGTGTCGTCGGGACTCGCGTCCTCGTCGAAGATCACGAGGGCGTAGTCCTCCCAGCGGCGGACGGGCTCGATGACCCCCTCGCGGTCGGCCCCGGTAATCCCGTGGACGTAGAGGGTGTTCGCCTCCTCGTCGTAGTCCATCGTGAGCGTCCCCGGGGTCAGGGTGATCGAGTTCGCGATCGTCGTCACCGCGGCGTCGGTCTCGACCCGGAGCGGGATCGCCACCACGTCGGGGTCGATCGGCATCGACGGCGAGAGCACCCGATAGACCACGTCGAGGTTCGCCGCGATGAGCTCCTTGACGAACAGCGCGAGGTACGCGATCGCGGCCGGGAGCACACGGACGGTACTCGCGAACGCGAACTCCTCGGCGTAGAACCGCCGGAAGACGAACGCGATCGGCAGCCCGATCCCGAGCCCGATGACGAACTCGCCGAGGACGTAGTCCACGCCGAGTTCGACGCCCCGGACGAACAGCCAGAGCACGGCGAGCGTGACGCCGACGACGGGCCAGCGCTTCATCCGCCACCCCCGAACACCGCGCCGACGTACTGGCCACGGGCGAGGGTGGCGTCGGCGGCGGCGTTCGCCGCGCGCCAGACCGGGTCGAAGCCGACCCCGACGACGACCAGCGACGCCGCGAGCACCACCACGACGCCCACCAGCACCGACGAGTAGCTCCCGTGGTCGACGGGGGCGGTCGTCGCACCCCAGAAGCCACGGTTCCAGGCGCGCGTGAAGTAGGCCACCGTGAGTATCGCGCCGACCACCGAGAGCGCGAGCGCGAACGTCGCACCCGGCTCGCCGGCCGCGCCGGCGTGGGCGGTGGCCTGGAAGACGAGGAACTTGCCGAAGAAACCGATCAACGGCGGGATGCCGATGAGCGAGAGCATCCCAACCAGGACCGCGATGGCGAGCATCGGGGTGCGTTTCGCGAGGCCGCCGAGTTCGGCGAAGCGTACCGTCCCGACCGCGTCGCCGACCGTGCCGCTCGCGAGGAACAGCATGGCCTTCGCGAGTGCGTGGTTGAGCGCGTAGACCAGCGCGGCGGCGATGCCGAGCGCCCTGAGGCTCGGGACGGTGGCGGCGACCGCGAGCGGGAGCACGACGAACCCGATCTGGCCGATGCTCGAGTAGGCGAGTACGCCGTCGAAGTCGTCACGGCTCACCGCGGCGATCCCCCCGAAGAGGATGCTCGCGGCCGCCACCGCGAAGAGGACGGGCCCGAAGAAGGAGAGATAGGAGTTCCCGACGAAGCCGGGAAGCCCGAGGCCGTCGGGGAGGCGCGCGGCGGCGAAGACGGTGAAGTAGAGCCGGATCACCGCGTAGATGCCGACCTTCTTGACCACGCCCGCGAGCATCGCCGCGATCGGGGCGGGCGCGGCGCGGTAGGCCGCCGGCACCCAGAACTGGAAGGGCACCACGCCGATCTTGAGCGCGAACACACAGAAGAGCAACACGGTGATCCCGAGCACGGGGACGGGGTCGACGCCGTACTGGGCGGGGTTGGCGAGCCGACGCGCCATGTCGGCCATGTTGAGGGTGCCGACCGTGGCGTAGAGGCCGCCGATGGCGACCAGCATCAGCGCGCTCCCGAGGAGGTTGAGCACGGTGTAGGTCAGCCCGGCACGGGTGTGTTCCGGCCCCGAGTAGAACACCACGAGGACGTAGCTCGACAGCAACAGGACCTCGAACCAGACGAAGAGGTTGAAGATATCGCCCGTGAGGAACGCGCCGGTGACGCCGACCACGAGGAGGTGATAGAGCGGGTGATACGAGACCCGCTGGGCGTGCTCGCTCATGAAGCCGACCGAGAAGACCACCGCCGCCAGCGAGACGACGGCGGTGATGACGAGCATGAAGGCCGAGAGCGCGTCCGCGACGAGCGTGATGCCGAAGGGCGCGCGCCACGCCGAGAGCTGGTAGGTCAGGATCGACCGACTGGCGACCTGCTCGACGAGCACGGCGACGCTCGCGAGGTAGGCGAGCGCGCCCGCGAGGCTGACGGCGGTGCGGGCGCGCGGGAAGCGCCGGACGAACAGCGAGACGACCGCCGTGACGAGCGCGACCAGCAGCGGCGCGATCACGACCTGGGTCGCCATTCAGACCTCACCCCCCGTCTCGCCGAGTTTCTGGAGGTCGATCGTGCCGTGCTCCTCGTAGATCCGGTAGGTCAGCACGAGCGCGAACGCGGTGGTACCGAAACTGATCACGATGGCGGTGAGCACCAGCGCCTGCACCAGCGGGTCGGTGACGGTGTCCGGGTTCTCGACGGCGTGGCCCGAGATGATCGGCGCGACGCCCGAGAGCCCGCCCATCGTGATGAGGTAGACGTTCGCGGCCTGGGAGTAGATCACCACGCCCCAGACCACCCGGAGGATGTCGCGCCGGAGCACGAGGAAGGTGCCGAACGCGAACAGGAGCCCGAGGACGACCGCGAGCACGAACTGGGTCACTCCGCACCCACCACCGTGAGCACCGTGAGCAGCGCGCCGACGACCACGAGATAGACCCCCAGGTCGAAGACGAACGCGCTCGCGAGTTCGAGTTCGTGGTAGACCGGGAGGTCGTGGAGGAAGACGACCGTCTGGGTGAGGAAGGGGAGCCCGAACGCCATCGCGACGAGGCCGCTCCCGACGGCGAGCGCGAGGCCGAGCGCGAAGACGAGGCTGTTGTCGGTGACGATCGTGAGGGCGGCGGCGCGGGTGTCGTCCATGTCACGACCGAGGATCTCGTCCTCGATGTAGTCGAAGCCGAAGATGATCATGAGGAGGGCGAAGGCCACCGCGGTGAGCACGCCCGCGATGAACCCGCCGCCCGGCCGGTTGTGGCCCTGGAGGAGGAGCGCGAACGCCGTCAGCAGTATCAACGGGAAGACGATCCGGCTGACGGTCCGGGCGATCACGGTGGCGTCGCGGGCGCTCACGACGACTCACCCCGGCCCCGCATCGCGATCAGGGTGATGACGGAGACCGCCGCCATCGCGACCACCGATATCTCGCCCAACGTATCGAAGGCTCTGAAGTCGACGAGGATCACGTTGACGATGTTCCCGCCACCGCCGCCCTCGGGCAACGGCGCGGTCTCGACGAAGAAGCCCGCGATCGTATCGGGGCTCGGCGCGGTCGCCACCAGCACCGTGAGACAGACCGTGAGCCCGACGCCGGCGGCGAGCACCGCGTCGCGAACCACGTTGCTCCGGCTCGCCTCGCCGTAGAACGCCGGGAGCTTGTCGAGCACCAGCAAGAAGATCACCAGCACGAGGGTCTCGACCACCAGCTGAGTGAGCGCGAGGTCCGGCGCGCTCGCGAGCACGAAAAAGAGCGCCACCATGAACCCGAGGATCGAGAGCGTGAGTACGCCCGCGACGTGCGAGGGGGCGATGCCGATCGCCGCCGCCGCGAGCACCGCCACCGCGAGGATGACCACCACGGGAGCCGTGATCGAGAGGCCGGTGAAGGCGGGGAGCGAAACCCCGGCCGCAGCGTAGCCCGTGAGCACGAGGACGACCGTCGACCCGAGCAACCACACCGCGGCGGTTCTGAACCGTCCCGTCTGGAGCCGCGGGAGCGAGACCGCGCTCGCGTGTTCGAGCCCGACGACCGCACCGTCGTACCACCACGTCGCGGTCGCCGGCCCGCGCGAGAGCCATCGGACCCCGTCGTGGAGCCGGTCGTAGAACGGCGAGAGGGCGATCCCCGCGGCGATGGTGACCGCGCTCATCGCGACCGCGGGCGAGAGGTAGGTCGGGAGGTAGACGCTCATCGAGTGGGCCTCGCCCGCGACGGTGCTCGCGAAGGCCGACTGGACGATGGCGTCGACGGCGAGCTGGGGGTCGATCCCGACGACCATCGCGAGCCCGGCGAGGACGGCCGGCGGCGCGACCAGCGCGTACGACGGGGAGTGGACCTCACCGAGCGAATCGGGCTTCGCGCCCATGAACAGCCAGAGGAAACGGATCGAGTAGAGGAAGGTGAAGACGCTGCCGACGACGGCGACGACGGGGAAGGTCCACGCGAGTCCGCCGAGTTCGTGGGCGGTCTCGTAGGCCGCCTCGAAGAGGAGCTCTTTGGAGTAGAAGCCGTTGAACGGCGGGACGCCGGCCATCCCGAGCGCCGCGATGGCGGTGATCACGCCGACGAGCGGAAGGTCGTGCCGGAGGCCGCCGAGCTCGTCGAGCGCGCGGGTTCCCGCCTCGTGGGCGATGATCCCGGCGACGAGGAAGAGGGTGGCCTTGAACAGCGCGTGGTTCAGGATGTGGAACGCGCCGGTCTCGGCCCCGAGCTGGTTCGTGAAGCCGAAACCGGCGGTGATCAGCCCGAGGTGGGAGGCCGTCGAGTAGGCGAGGAGTTCCTTGATGTCGGTCGCGCCGAGCGCGCGGATCGCGGTGACGGTCATGGTGAGGAGGCCGAGGCTCGCGAAGAGCACCATCCACTCCTCGCCGGTGAGGAGCGGGCGGGTCCGGCCGACGAGGAAGACGCCGGCCTTCACCATCGTCGCGGAGTGGAGGAAGGCCGAGACCGGTGTCGGAGCCTCCATCGCGCTCGGGAGCCAGAAGTGGAGCGGGACCTGAGCGGATTTGGCGGCCGCGCCGAGCGCGACGAGCCCGAGCACCGGGAGGAAGAGGCCGGTCTCCCGGAGGGCGGTCCGCATCGCGTCGGCGTTCGCGATCATCGAGTCCGGGCCGCCGATGAGGGTGAAGGTAGGCGTTCCGAAGGCGACCTCGGAGGCGTACGCGAGCAGGATGAAGCCGACGAGCATGAAGAGCCCGCCCGAAACCGTGACGATGAGCGCCTGGCGCGCTGCGGACTGGGCGCTCTCGGAGTCGCGGTAGTGGCCGACGAGGCCGAAGGAGGTGATCGAGGTGAGTTCCCAGAAGACGAAGAGGGCGATCAAGTCCGACGCGAGCGCGACGCCGAGCATCGAGCCCATGAACGCGAGCAGGGTGGCGTAGTAGCGGGCTTTGCCGGGTTCGTCGTGCATGTAGCCCGCCGAGTAGGTGAAGATCAGGACGCCGACGCCGCTCGCGAGCAGCGAGATGAGGAGGGAGAGCCCATCGAGGTAGAGCGTGAGCGAGATCCCGAGCGTCGGGATCCACGGGAGGGTGACGGCTCCCTGCGCGCCGTACTGGCTCGCCACCAGCCCGAACGAGACCAGCGCGACGAGCGCGGCGAACCACGCCGTCCGCTCGCCGAGGGCACGGTGGACGAGCGGCACGAGGAGCGCGGCGAGGAACGGGAGCCCGAGTGCCGCGAACAGCGCCGTCGCGGCGGGGTCGGTCCCCGCCTGCGCCAGCGTGAATGCGATGCCACCGGATCCGGGACGCCCGACCACCGTCGGGACACCACCGGCGACCGCCGTCGGGAGCGCCACGGAGAGCACGTTAGTAATCGCTTTGCCCCCGACTTAACCGTTCTCAAAATCCTCGCGGAGGCGGGTCCATGGGCGACGGGTCGGTTCGACGTCCGCGCTCGATGAATCAAGGGGATCGTTCGCCGAAGCGAGGCGTATCATCGAGCTACGTTCTGAACGTTTATACCGGATGACGGGGCCACCGACGGCAACGCACCGGCCGGGGGCCGGAGCGCGGTCGTGGCGTGCGCTCGTCGACCCCCGTCGCTGGTGGGTTTACGACAACACGTGAATATGAAGGGAACACACAAACGGTTCGGCGAAGCGAAGCGCGGGGTCAGCCCGGTGATCGGCGTCGTGTTGATGGTCGCGGTCGTGGTGATACTCGCGGCCGTCATCGGGGCGTTCGTGCTGGGGCTCGGCGGCGAGCAGCAGACGACGCCACAGGCGAGTTTCAGCGTCCAGGACGGAACGCTGGTCATGAGCGGGGGCGATACACTCGACGGCGAGACCATCGCCATCGAGGGCGACGGCGTCGCCTCCTCCAGCGCCACCGGCGAGATCACGGCCGGCACCGAAGTCGCCGAACTGAGCGACACGGGCGCGGTGAGAGTGATCTACACCGGCAACGGGCAGTCCTCGGTCATCTGGCGGACCACCCTCGACGGCGGCGGTGGCGGCGAGTAACGGACCGACCACGACGGCTCGTCGCCCGTCGACTCACCGTCACCGCGGCGCTCACCGTCCCATCCGACCGATGATCAGCGCGTTCTCGATCAGGGTCTTGTGGCCGCGGTGGAGACGTTCGGAGAGCGCCTGGTGGGTGATGCCGAGGTCGTCGGCGAGTTCGTCGAGGGTCGCCTGCTGTGGGATGTCGAAGTAGCCCGCCTCGACGGCCGCGACCAGGGTCTCGTGCTGGGTCTCGGTGAGCCCGTACTCGTCACGGTGTTCGCCGTCGAGTTCGTGGATCCGGTTGACCGTGAGCGTGAGCTCCTCCTCGGTACAGTAGTCGTAGGTCGCCGAGAGCGAGTCGCGGTCGGGAAACAGGATCCGGAGCTCCCACACGTCGTTGCGGCCGCTGGCGTTCAGGACCGTGGCCCCCTGTTCGAGCAGAACGTGGAGCACCACCCGGATGTCGGTGACCCACTCCATCCGGTAGAACCACTCCCCGTCGTAGGCGGCGAGTCGGGTCACGTTGTCGACGCTCGGGTCGTCGGCCATCGTCTCGTCGAGGGTTTCCCGGTCGATACGCTCGCTGGTGGCCCAGACGAACGGCATCACACGGTCGGTCTCGTGAGCGACCATGCGTTCGATCTCGAACTCGACGTCCGGGTGGGCTTCGAGCGTCTCGTGGAGGGCGAACTCCGAGCCCGGAAGACTGACTTCGGCGATCGTGCTCATCGGCGTCGGCTACTCCAGCCCACTGTATAATCCTCGTGGTGCGAAAGTGGGCCGTCGGTGGGGATCGACGTCGACCGGGTCGTTTTTCGACCGAGCGCGCGAACACGGAGCCGAATGGAGCCGTCCCAGCGTCTCGCCCACAACCTCGTCGCCGAGTCGAAGGCGTACGGCTACACGCTGGCGATCTGGGGGGCGGGTGCGCTGTTGATCCACGAGTTCGGCACGCCCGACGCCCTCGAGGTCGGCCTCTACATCGGCGGTGCGCTCGCCGCCATCGCCGTGCTGACGGCGGTGGCGTTCGGCGGCGTGCTCACCGAACACGAGCGCGACGGCCAGCGGGTCGTGGCGGCCTCGATGGTCCACATCCTCGCCACCGGCGGCAATCTCGCCGTGAGCTACGCCCTGGTCGTGCTCGTCGAACGCATCGGGCTCCCCGAACCCGTCCCGTTCGTGCTCGTCGGCTTCCAGACCACGTGTCTCTACAACGTCTTCCTCCTGTTCGAACACGCCGTGGTCGAGGTCTTCGAGTAACGCGCCCGCAGCAGCTACCACCTCAGCCGGCGTGTTCCTTCGCGGTGGTGTAGGCCTCCCGGACCCGGCGGAACTCGTCGCGGTCGCCGCCGTGGTCGGGGTGGACCTCCTTCACCTTCTCCCGATAGGCCGCTCTGACGTCCGCGAGGCTCGCTCCGACCGGAAGCCCCAGCACGGCGAAGGCGGCGGTCGTGGGGTCGTCGACCGGTCCATCGAGCGCGGGGACGTCGAAGGGAAGGCGCGCGCCGAGGTGGGAACCGGGGAGTTCGTGTTCGACGAGCACGGCGGTGGTCGGCGTTCGTTGGAGCCGGTAGTACGTCCGGGGGTCGAACGTCACCGCGACGTCGTGGTCGGGGAAGTAGAAGGCGACCTGCAGGCCGTCGAGCGAGTGGTCCTCGACGAACGGCTGGTCGACGGCCCCGAGATAGGTGCGGATCTCGCGGCGGCGCTTCTCCTCGCCGCTCACGCGCCGTGAGCGGTTCGGCGGGTCGGGGAACAGCCGCGCGCCGGCGACGAACACGCAGGCCACCGCGACGAACGCCGCGACGCCGAGGCCGGCGGTGACGACCCACTCGGGCTGGGAGCCGACCACCTCGTGAAACACGCGGTCGATAGCCGACGGCGGCTAATAAGCCCCCCGCCGGTCGATCCCGGCACTGTTGTGGGCTCCGTATGGGGTCGTATCACAACGGCTTTGTGCGCTATCGGTCGTAGTGGTCTCCCAATGGTCCCCGCGGTTCCACCGGCGATGGCGTACACGCTGCTCGTCGCCACCGGGTCGATCCTCGCGCTCGTCGGCTGTGCGGCGGTGTTCCTCCCCGACCACCGGCCGGTCGCCTTCGCGAAGGAGCTCGTGCGTACCGACTGGAAGTACCTCGGCGTCGCGTGGCTCGTGACGGCGGGAGTCAACGAAGTCGCCCACCAGTTCCACGCCCCGGGGACGTTCACGTGGGTCATCTACGAGGTCGAAGGCTCGCTGGTCGCGAACGTCCAGACGATCGCGAACCCGGTGCTCACGGTGTTCTTCGTCGCGATATATCTCATCGGCCTCCCGACCATCGTGCTCTTCACCTACTTCAAGGTGAAGGCCCACGACGAGCACGAGTCCAGACGCTACGCCCTCGGTTACCTCACGCTCGTCTCGCTCGCGGTGCCGTTCTTCATCTTCGTGCCGGTCGGCATCCCGTCGCTCTACACCCCCGCCGAGGTCAGACCGCTCGCGTTCGGGGTCAGCCCGGTCATCACCGCGGGGATGTTCGCCACCGACACGATGGTGAAGGCGCTCCCGAGCCTCCACACCGGGCTCGCCGCGCTCGCGGTGCTCTACGCCAGAAAGGCGAGCCGGCGCTACACCGTCTTCGCCACCGGGCTCGCCGCGACCGTCGTGTTCTCGACGTTCTACCTCGGCATCCACTGGTTCGTCGACGCCGCGTTCGCGCTCGTGCTCGTCGGCGTCGCCTACGTCATCTCCCGGCGGGTCGACCCCGAACGCGTGCTGCCGGTGCCCGACGTCTTCGGGCTCCGTCCGAAGGTGTTGAGCCCCGACCGCGAGACGGAGTGATCAGGCTCGTTTCCCGATCTCCTCGCGCAACAGCTCGCTGACCACGTCGCCCTCCGCCCGACCGCCGAGCGCGCCCATGCACTCGCCCATCAGCCCCGAGAACGCGCCCATCCCCTGTTCTCTCACCTGGTCCTCGTTTCGCTCGACGACCTCGACGACGGCCTCGCGCACCTCGTCGTCGCCCGCGCTCCCGAGTCCCTCCCGTTCGGCGGCCTCCGCCGCCGACAGGTCGGGATGTTCCGCGAGCGCGACGAGCAGGTCGTCGATAGCCTCCGTCGTGACCTCGCCAGCCTGGTAGAGCTCGAAGAGGTCGAGGAACCGCTCGTCGCGCACGTCGTCGACGGGGACTCCATCACGCCGGAGTTCGGTCGCGGTGCTTTCCACTGTGCCCGCCGCGAGCGTCGGGTCGACACCGCGTTCGACGGCCGCCTCGAACAGCGGCATTCGCCGACCGTAGGCGACCTGACGCGCGAGGCCGGGGTCGAGGTCGAGCTCGGACTGGTAGCGCTCGACCTTCTCGGTGAGGAGTTCCGGCACCTCGATCCCCTCGAAGTCGAGCTCCACAGGAGGAACGTCGGTTTCGGGGTACATCCGGGCCGCGCCGGGCAGCGGGCGGAGGTAGCGCGAGGTGCCGTCGGGGGTCACGTCCCGAGTCTCCTCGGGAACACCCGAGAGAGCGGTTCGCGCTCGGTCGGCCACCGCGTCGATGGCCGCGGTCGCACTCCGGGGGTCGGCGGCCACCATCGCCACCGCGTCGTCCTCGCCCGCGTCGACCGCGTCTTCGAGCGCTTCGACCTCCTCGCTCGTCACGCCGTAGGCCGGGAGTTCGTCGGTGTGGAAGATACCACCGACGCCGTGGTGCTTCGCGTGGTCGGCGAACTCGGTGCCCAGCCGGCGGTCGTCCTGGAGTTCACGTCCGACGAGGCCGTCGAAGCCATCCAACCGGACCGCCATCGCCCGGCCGTCGCCCGAGAGCGCGCCGCCGACCACGCCGCTGTCGGTCTCCGCGAAGACCTCGGTGACGTCGACGGGGTCGCTCACGCCCGCCTCTCGCTCCGCGAGTTCGTCGCGGATCGCGACGAGTTCGACCTGGCGCTGGACCTCGTTCTCGACGATGTCGTCGATGTCGTCGAGGCGCTGGACGCCTTTGAGCTCGACCCGTGCGCCGTCGGCGATCGAGACGTTGACGTCCTGGCGGATGGTGCCGAGACCGCGTTTGACCTCGCCCGTCGAGCGGAGGAGCATCCCGATCCGCTGGGCGGCCTCCTTGGCCTGTTCGGGCGAGCGGATGTCGGGTCCCGTGCCGATCTCGACGAGCGGGATCCCGAGCCTATCGAGCGCGTAGCGCACGCCCGAGTCGGTCTCCTCGACGCGTGCGGCGCTCTCCTCTTCGAGCTCCATGTCCTCGATCGAGACCGGCCCGTCGTCGGTGCTGATCGCGCCGTCGCCCGCGACGAGCGCCGAGCGCTGGAAGCCCGACGTGTTCGAGCCGTCGACGACGATCTTCCGCATCACGTGGGCCTGGTCGACGGGGTCCATGTCGAGCAGGGCGGCGATCTCGAGCACCACCTCGACCGCCTCGTCGTCGAGCCGGCCGGGCGGTTCCTCGTCGGCCTCCACGAGGCAGGTCGAATCGAAGCCGAGATACTCGAACTCGCGTTCGGCGGCGGCCTCTTCGAGCGCCGCGACGTCGACCTCGCCGAGTTCGCTGCTGGTCGGGTGGAGGAAGCGTTCGAAGGTGTGAGTCGATTCCTCGGGCTCGCGTCGGTCGGTCGGACAGCCACAGAACAGCTTCGAGTCGGTATCGAGCTGCTGGTGGATCTCGAGGCCGGCGACGAGACCCAGCTCGTCGTAGTCGAACGGCGACGTGCTCATTGTGGGTCCTGCGGCGCGGACGACCAAAAACCGTCGCGGTTCGCATCCGCCATCCGGTAGGTTTGTCCTGCCGAGCCGACGATCACCATTCAACCGATGGACCGAACCGACGACGAGTACGCCGTCGAGGTCATGGCCGCCGTCGGGATCCAGGACGATTCGGCCGACGTGGACGAACATCCGACCGACCGGAAACCACTGGACGAAGTCGTCTTCGACGGCGATTTCACGCCGGACGAGGACTGAACCGCGAAGACGAATCGAGAACGATCGGAGCGGTTGGCGCGCGCTCGCGGTCGTGCGTGAACGGACGTGAGCGCGCGACCGCGAACACTGTGCGAGGTCCGCGCGAGCAACGCGAGCGCGGGCTTGGCAGAGCAAAGCTCTGCCAGTGGATGAGCACCGCAGGGAGCGAGCAAAGCGAACGACCGAGGAGCGCAGTCGGCTGGGGAGGCGTGTGGCTAATGCGGGGCGGTGGCGGTGCGGGGCGGTTCTCGTTTGGACCGGGTATTGCCGGAGCGCTCGTATCGTGGCTGACCCAGACACCGATTCGAAGACACAACACAAACGAACCAGATCACGCCGAATCGAGCACCGTCCGTGCCGCGGTCCGCCCGCTCCCGATCGCGCCGTGGATCGACGACCAGTTGGTGTAGTCACCGGCGAGAAAGACCGGGCCCTCGGGCGCATCGGCCGCTGGAAGCCCTCGATAGAACCCCGGCGGTTGGGCGAACTGCGCGAACTCGATCCTGTCGGTAGCGACCGGGGAGAGGTCGAACCGGCGGTCGGGGTACCACGACGCGAGCGCCCGGCGGACGCGGTTCGCGAGGGCGTCGTCGCTCTCGTCCCGCGTCCCGAGGAACGTCGCGCTGAGGAGGTCCCGACCCGAGGGCGCGTACTCGGGGGCCACGTTCGAGAGCGGGGCGACGTGGTTGGGTTCGTCGCCGGCGGCGTTGAGCAGGAGCTTTCCTCCAGTGGGGAGCCGCTGGTCCGAGGGGTACGAGAGGTACTGTGTCACGCACCCGCGAGCGTCGGTCGGGATCGACTCGACGCCAGTGAGGTCGCGGGCCGTCGGCGGGTCGGTGGCGACCACGACCGCGTCGGCCTCGCGGGTTTCGGTCCCGAGCTCGACCGTCGCGTCGTCGTCGGTGGGCTCGACCGATTCGACGGTCGTCCCGAGGGTGAGCTGTGCGCCGGCGGCCCGCGCGCCGTCGGCGAGCTGGGCCGTGACCGCGCCCATCCCGTTCACGGGCACCGCGATGTCGCCCGCCGCGAGCATCCGGAAGGTGTACTCGAACACCGCCGCCGAGGTCGAGAGGTCGCGGTCGAGCGTGATCCCGCCGTAGAAGGGCGCGAAGAACGACTCGACGAACCGCTCCGAGAACCCCCGTTCGTCGAGGTAGTCGGCCACCGACCGGTCCGGACCGGCGAACGCCTCGCTCTCCCGTCGGTCGGCGAGCGCACGCCAGAGCCGGACGACCCGGAGTTTGTCCCCGAGGGTCGCATCGGGAGCCGCGGCGGTCGCGGGAAGCGAGCGTGGGTCGCGCCGGGGGTCCGCGAGGGGACGGGTGGATCCGGGGCGTGCGAGCGTCGCACCGGGGGTGAAGGACCGGAGGTCGAGGGAGGCGAGGTCGAGTTCGCGCCGCACACCGGGATAGGCGGTGAACAGCACCTGGAACCCGCGGTCGAGGGTGTAGCCGTCCACGATGCGGCTCCGGACCCGCCCACCGGCGGTGTCGTGGCGCTCGATGAGTTCGACGTCCAGCCCGCCGGCGGCGAGGTGACGCGCCGCGACCAGCCCCGCGAGCCCGCCGCCGACCACGATGACGTTCATGAACCGATTCGTGGTGCGAGGGGCAAAACCGCTGGCATACTCGAAGCCGGTCGTGGCGTGCTTCGATTCGTCGGTTTGCACGGATGACTGAAGCGTCGACGACAAGTCCCGACACAACTGAGAGACCGCCACCGCTCCGCCCCGCATCGGCCACACGCCTCCCCAGCCGATTCGTTCCGCTCGTTGTACTNACGACAAGTCCCGACACAACTGAGAGACCGCCACCGCTCCGCCCCGCATCGGCCACACGCCTCCCCAGCCGATTCGTTCCGCTCGTTGTACTCGCTCCACTCATCCACTGGCAGAGCTTCGCTCTGCCAAGCCCGCGCTCACGTTGCTCGCGCGGACCTCGCACAGTGTCCGCGGCCGGCCCTCACTGTCGTTCGAACCGGCCGCGAGCGCGCGCCGACCGTATTCGGACCGCTAAGCATCCGCACCGAACCGCCACAGCTCCGCACCGAACCGCGACCGCGGACGAATAGCGGCGCGCTCGATTCAGGGCCAATCGGGGTCGACACCGACCATCGCGGCGCTCTGGGTCCAGAGGCGCTCGCGGAGCCGTTCGTCGTGGGCGCGCGGGTCCGGCTCGGTGGGTCGGGTGCCCTCGTAGTAGGCTCCCGAACGGGTCGCGGCGGCGGGCGCGACGGCGGCGTAGACCAGCCCCTCGGCCCCGTCCTCGACCGAGGTACCGACCCCGGGAAGGCGGGCCGCGAGACGGGTGCCCGTTCGAACCGAGAGCGAGGCGTCGCGGTAGAGCCCGCTCCCGGGAACGAATCCGGGATGCACGACGCTCGCGGTTACGCCCTTGCCGAGCCGTGCGGCGAGTTCGGTCGCGAAGAGCACGTTCGCGAGCTTCGAGCGGGCGTAGGCGTCGAGCGGGTCGTAGCCCGAATCCAGTCGAAGGTCGTCGAAGTCGAGCTCCCCGCGTCGATGCAGGGTCGAGGCAGTCGTGACCACCCGAGCCGGCCCGCTCGCGGCGAGCAGGGGAAGTAAGTCGTGGGTCAGACGGTACGGGGCGAGGTGGTTGACCGCGAACGAGCGCTCGTGGCCGTCGTCGGTGAGGCGGCGCTCGCCCGGCGAACACGCCGCGTTGTTCACCAGCACGTCGAGCCGGTCGTAGCGCTCGCGCACGGCGTCAGCCAGCGCCGCCACGGTCTCGACGTCGGCGAGGTCCGCCCGGAGAAACGTCGCCTCGCCACCCGTCTCCTCGACTTCTTCGACGGTTCGGCGACCGCGCTCGGCATCGCGACCCGTCACTGCGACGGTCCAACCAATGCTCCCGAGCCGACGTGCCGCCGCCCGCCCGATGCCGCTGGTCGCGCCGGTGACGAGCGCCACCCGCTCCGGGTTCGTGTCCATATCGACAGCGGGTGCGCGTGACGAATAAGCGCCCGGAACCGACAGACCGTAGTTTCCCCGGGCCGTAGATGGGGCAATGAGTTCGCTGGCGGACGACTGGCGGGCCGACCTCGACCCCGTCGACGTCCGGCTGATCGACGAGTACCAGAGCGGCTTCCCGGTTCGCGAGCGGCCGTTTCGCGTCGTGGGCGCGGAGCTGGGGGTGAGCGAGGACGAGGCGCTCGCCAGGATCACGCGTCTGCGCGAGACGGGTATCTTCCGACGGTTCGGCGCGGTGTTGAACCCGCCCGTGATCGGGTCGTCGGCGCTCGCCGCGGTCCAGGCCCCCGCGGAACGGTTCGACGAGGTGGCGGCGGTCGTCAACGAGTACCGCCAGGTCAACCACAACTACCGCCGCGACCACGACTGGAACCTGTGGTTCGTCGTCACCGCGGGCACGCGCGGGACCCGTGATGCGATCCTCGCGGAGATCGAGAAACGAACCGGCTGTCCCGTGCTCTCGCTCCCGATGCTCACGGACTTCTACATCGACCTCGAATTTCCCGTGGTGAACGCCGACCGCTTCGCCCGCGAGTCGGCCGTCGGTCGGGACGCGGTCGAGGCGACCCGGATGAGCGAGTCGGCGGCGGGCGACCTCTCCGCGCTCGATGCCGACCTCCTACTCGCGATTCAGGAGGGGTTCCCGCTGACGACGACGCCCTACCGCGACATCGCGAGCGAGGTCGGCGCGCCGGTCGAGGACGTCCTCGCGGCGATAGAGCGACTCCTCGAAACGGGCTGTCTCAAGCGGGTCGGCTGCGTGGTGAACCACGTCGCGACGGGCTTCGACGCCAACTGCATGGTGGTCTGGGACGTCCCCGACGACGAACTCGACACCAGGGGAACGGAGGTCGGCGCGCTCCCCGCGGTGACGCTCTGCTATCACCGGCCACGCCGCCCGGAACTCGACTGGCCCTACAACCTCTTTACCATGATCCACGGGCGCGACCCCGAGGCCGTGGCCGAACAGATCGACCTGCTCGAACGGGAGTACCTGCCCTACGACCACGAGCGCCTCCGATCGACCCGAACCCTGAAACAGACCGGCGCGCGCTACGACGACCTCCTCGGGGCCTGACCCGGTCTCTGCCGATAGCTCCTTCCTCGTCAGGAGTCGCACGAACCGTCGCCGGTTTCGGTCGATATTGCTCCGCCCACCACGGAGACGCCAGCCTCTATCGACGGCATCCCATCGGAAAAAGTGACGCGAGTCGAGCCCCCTCTACAGGTTTCGGAGACGAACGTGCTCGTCGCTCACCGTCTCCACGTCGTCGTGGCGGAGTTCGTGCGTCTCGTCGTCGTCGTTCCAGCCGAGCGCGGATGTGACCGTGTCGAGGACACCCGAATCGCTTCCACTCGTGTCGACGAGCGCGGTGTCGTCCCGAACGTCGTCGACGGTCCCAACGCGATTGCCGTCGTGGTCGACGACCGAGAGACCGCGGTCGTCGTCGGTGAAGTCTCGTGCCATCGCTATCGATCGCCGACGGCCGCGGGCAACTGCGTTGGCCACGCGAGAGCAAGCTACCGAAGGGAGTGAGTGCAAGTTTCAGGTCCTGTCGCGGTCACGAGCACCGGCGCGAGACGGTTCTACAGCCCTTTGCCCATCAGGTGACTCCGGAGGATGTCGTCCTCCTTGTTGCCGGTCGCGGTGTTCATCAGGACCACCGTATCGTCGTCGTCGAACACGCCCTCCTCGGCGAGTTCCCACGCACCGCTCGCCGCCGCCGCACAGGTCGCGCCCATCTCCAGGCCCGTGTGCTGGGCCACCGTGATCGCGCTGTCGAGGATCTCGTCGTCCGGCGTCGCCACCGCACCGCCGTCGGACTCCCGGAGCGCGTCGAGGATCAACGGGCTCGCGCCGGGGTCGGGGATCTCGATCCCGCCGCAGATCGTGTCCGGCACCTCCCACTCGTCGTGGCGGTCCGAACCCCTCTCCCACGCCTCGACGACCGGGGCACAGCCGCTCGACTGGGCGGCGTACATCGCGGGTAGCCCGTCGATGAGGCCCAGGTCGCGGAACTCCTTGGCCCCCTTGTGCATCCCGACGAGCCCGACCCCGCCGCCGGTGGGGTAGACGACCCTGTCGGGGACCTCCCAGCCGAGCTGTTCGACGATCTCGTAGAGCATCGTCTTCTTGCCCTCGTGGCGGTAGGGCGTCGAGAACGAACTCGTCGAGTACCAGTCCTCGCCCTCCATGGCGTCGGCACAGGCCGCGGCGGCGTCGGTGAACCGTCCCTCGACGACGTTCATATCGCCGCCGTGGACGTTGATCATCGCCTTGTTGACGAAGCTCGCGCGCGAGGGGACGAAGACGTGCGAGTCGAGCCCCGCGCGGGCGGCGTAGGCCGCGGCGGACTGGCCCGCGTTGCCGGCGGACGCGAGCGCGACGTCGCTCGCGCCGTGTTGGACCGCCGCCGAGACCGCGAGCGCGTGGCCCCGGTCCTTGAAGCTCCCCGTGGGGTTGCGGCCCTCGTCTTTCACGACCACGCGCCCGACGCCGAGTTCGTCCGCGAGTTCGGGACACTCGACCAGCGGGGTGGTGCCCTCGTCCATCGTCACCGCCGCGTCCCGGGGGAAAGGAAGCAACTCCTCGTAGCGCCACATGCCGTCGAACGGCCGGGATTCCAGATCCGCGCGCGTGAGGTCGAGCGCTGCGAGGTCGTAGGTCGGGTTCAGTATCCCGCCGCAGTCAGGACAGCCGTGGGTCGTCGTCCCCGCGTCGAAGTCCTGTCCACAGTCGGTGCAGACGAGCCCGGCAAACGCCGCCGTGGTTTCCATGCCCGGCCTTCCGCGGCGAACGACTAATCGCTTCCCGTCCCGGCGACGAGGACCCCGGAGCTCCAATCGACCGCCAGCGGTCGCGGTGCGGTTGCGGTTCGGTGTGGTTGCGGTGTGGCTGCGGTTCGATACGGTTGCGGTGCGGTTGTGGTCCGGACACGGTCGGCGCGCGCTCGCGGCCGGTCCGAACGACAGTGAGGGCCGGTCGCGGACACTGTGCGAGGTCCGCGCGAGCGTAGCGAGTGCAGGCTCGGCAGAGCGAAGCTCTGCCGGTGGATGAGTGGAGCGAGTACAACGAGCGGAACGAATCGGCTGGGGAGGCGTGTGGCCGATGCGGGGCGGAGCGGTGGCGGTCTCTCAGTTGTGTCGGGACTTGTCGTNACAACGAGCGGAACGAATCGGCTGGGGAGGCGTGTGGCCGATGCGGGGCGGAGCGGTGGCGGTCTCTCAGTTGTGTCGGGACTTGTCGTAGACGTTTCAGCTCTCGTCGCAGAATCGCGAGGTCTTGTTCGCGATTCGAAGCCGATACGACCCCTTACTCCTCGCGCCCGGGGATCCCGCGCTCGGTCATCGCGTGGGCGTCGAGCACCTCGTCGGCCTCGTCTTCGTCGAGGTAGCCCTCGCCGACGACGACCTCGCGGATGGTCTTGTCCTCGGCGAGCGCCTGCTTCGCCACCTTGCTCGCGTCGTCGTAGCCGATGTGGGCGTTGAGCGCCGTGGCGAGCGCCATGCTCTGTTCGACCTGGCGTTCGCACTGCTCGCGGTTGGCGTCGAGCCTGTCGACGAACTTCTCCGCGAACGCCTCGCTGGCGTTGGCGAGCAGCGAGATGGATTCGAGGGTGTTGTAGGCGATGACGGGTTTATAGAGGTTCAGATCGATCTGGCCGCCCGCCGCGCCGGTCGAGACCGTGGCGTCGTTGCCGACGACCTGGGCGTGGACCTGGTTCACCGACTCGGCGACGACGGGGTTGATCTTGCCGGGCATGATCGACGACCCCGGTTGATTCTCGGGCTGGTCGATCTCGCCGAGGCCGTTGCGAGGCCCGGAGGCGAGCAGCCGGAGGTCGTTCGCGATCTTGTTCAGCGAACCCGACACCGTGCGGAGCGCGCCGTGAGCCTCGGCCATCGCGTCGTGGGCGGCCTGAGCCTCGAAGTGGTCGACGGCCTCCTCGAAGGGGAGCCCCGTCTCGTTCGAGATGTACTCGGCCGCGAGTTCGGGGAAGTCGGGGTGGGTGTTGAGCCCCGTTCCGACGGCGGTCCCACCGAGCGCGAGTTCCGAGAGGTTTCGCGTGGTGCGGCTCACCCGCGAGATGCCCTTGTCGATCTGGCTGCGATAGCCGCCGAACTCCTGGCCCAGCCGAACGGGAGTCGCGTCCTGGAGGTGCGTGCGGCCGGTCTTCACGACCGTATCGAACTCGGCCTCGCGCTCGCCGAGCGAGGCGCGGAGGGTTTCGAGTGCGGGGACCAGGTCGCGTTCGATGGCTTCGAGCGTGGCGATGTGCATCGCCGTCGGGATCACGTCGTTCGAGGACTGGCCGAAGTTGACGTCGTCGTTGGGGTGGACGGCTCCCGACCCGACCTCGGCACCCACGATCTCGCTCGCGCGGTTCGCGATCACCTCGTTGGCGTTCATGTTGGTCGAGGTCCCGGAGCCGGTCTGGAAGACGTCGACCGGGAACTGGCCGTCGTGCTCGCCCGCGATGACCTCGTCGGCGGCGTCGACGATCGCTTCGGCGGTCTCCGCCTCGATCAGCCCGAGCTCCCCGTTGGCCTGCGCGGCGGCCTTTTTCACGACCCCGAGCGCGCTGATGAACCGCCGGCTGAAGGTGAACCCGGAGATCGGGAAGTTCTCGACCGCACGCTGGGTCTGTGCGCCCCAGTAGGCGTCGGTCGGGACCGCCATCTCGCCGAGGCTGTCCGATTCGGTGCGGTAATCCTCGTTGCTCATACCTCGCCGCTGTCGGTCGGGATGGTTAAACCCACTGGAACCGGCGACCCGGACTCGGTCCCCTACTCGTCGTACTCCTCGGGGGTGTAGGTCTGGAGTTCGAGCGCGTGGATGTCGGTGGTCATGTGCTCGCCGAGCGCGTCGTAGACCATCTGATGTTGGGCGACGAGTGTCTCGCCCTCGAAGGCGGGCGAGACCACCGTCGCCGCGAGGTGGTCGTCCTCGACCGCGCGCGCGCCCCGAACGGTGGCCTCCGCGTCCTCGATCCCGTCCTCGATCAGCCGCTCGACCTCGGATGTGTCCATGCGAAGAGGGAGCGCGCCGGGCCTAAAACCCTCACGTCCAGCGGTCGAGGCCCGACTGGACGACCGACTCCTCGATCCGCTCGAAGCCCCGGTCGACCTCGTCCTCGGGGATCTCCCACTCGTCGGTGACGTATCGTCGCGCCGCCGCGAGGTCCGGCGAGATGTCGGGGTCGAACTCGACGTCGGTGACGTCGGGGTTCAAGAAGAGCTCGCGAACGAGGTCGGCGTTCTCGACGTACGCGTCCTCGGCTTCGAGCGCGGCCCAGAGGTCGCCGTGTTCGCGGACCAGTTTGACGGCGGTCTTCGGCCCGATCCCCGAGACGCCCTCGTTGAAGTCGGTCCCACAGAGGATGCCGACGTCCACGAGGCCCTCCCAGGTGAGGTCGTGGTCGGCGAGGGTCGCCTCGAAGTCCATGCACTCCGGGTCGCCGCTGGAGGTGAGCTTCCGGAGGGTGCGCGGCGACCCGAACAGGAGGGTGTCGTAGTCCTCGCTGCCGGCGTAGTCCACGGTTCCAGAGCGCGCCATGTGAGCGGCCTGGGCCTCGCCCTCGGCGGGCGCTTCGACCACGGGGACGTCGAGCAACGAGAGGAGTTCGCGGGTGGTCTCGTGGATCGTATCCGTCAAGCGCTGGGTCCGCGACTCCAATCGAGCGGCCTCGATGGCGTTTCCGGCTTCGCGGGCCTCCGCCGCACGTTCTTCGACCTCCTCGCGTTCCGCGCGCCGCTGTTCGATCTCGTCGGTCTTGAGGTCGGTGACGCCGCCGTCGAAGACGAACACCGGGGTGATGTCGTGTTCGAAGAACTTGGGGAGGCCCTGGACCACCCCCATGAGGTTCGCGACCTCCTCGCCCGCGGCGGTGGTGTAGACCGAATCGCTGGTCCACTTGACCGTGGTCGTGAGGTACCGATAGAGCCAGTTGTGGGCGTCGATGGCCACCGTCGCGCCGGCGAGCTCCGAGAACGCGACCGGATCGATGGCGGCGAGCTGGCGGAGGTCTGCGTTTCCCATTGCGTACGGTAGGCGAACCCGTCGCTTGAATCCCTCGTCACGCGTTCAGCCGGGCGGCCATCCGGTCGCCCGTCTCCAGCCCGCTCCGGAGCGCGAGGTGGACCCGTCCCTCGCCGGCCACCCAGTCGCCCGCGAAGAAGAGGTCGTGCTCGACCGCCCGGTCCAGCACGTCCCCGTCCACCGCGTCGTCGGGCTGGGCGAGCCGCCAGCCCTGTGAGTCCACCCAGTCGGGCTCCGCGAGCCGGTCGTCGTCGAGCAGGTCGGCGGTGGCGTCGGCCGCCGCATCCGCGATCCGTTCCGTCGATTCGGCGTAGCGCTCGGTCGACCACTCGGGGCCCATCTGGACGATCAGCAGCGATTCCCCATCTGGAACGTGTCCCGGTTTGCACTCCTCGCGCGAGAGCCAGCCGACGTCGTGCTCGCCCTCGGTGTTCACCAGCGCGTAATACGGACGATCGAGTTCGAAGGGGTAGTGCAACACCGCCGTGAGGGTAGTTCGGTACGGTACCTGCTCGATGGCGTCGGCGAGCGCCGTCCGAAGGCTCGCTTCCCACTCGGCCTCACGAACGAGGTCGGCGGTCTGCGGTGCGGGCGGAGTGAGGAGCACGGCGTCGAAGGTCCCCAGGTCCTCGCCGTCGGTATCCGCAAGCCGCCAGCGCTCGCTCTCGCGTGCGATGGTCTCGACCCTGGTACGGAGTTCGACGGTCGCGTCCGTTTCGTCGAACAACCGGGCCGCGAGCCGGTCGATCCCCTCGCGGTAGGTCCACTTCCGTTCGTCCGAATCCCGGCCCTCGCTGATGGTTCCCGCGCCGTCGAACGTCCAGACGGATTCCTCGATGTCGACGAGCCCGTCGGTATCCAGAACGTCGGTGACGAGGTCGGTCACGTTCGGGTCCTCGTCCTTGAAGTAGTTCGCGCCGTAGTCGTAGTGACAACCGTCCTCGTGGCGCGTCGCGGCCCGTCCGCAGACGCCGGTGCTCTTCTCGAAGACGGTAACGGTCGCCGCATCTCGGAGGGCGTACGCCGCCGCTGCACCCGCCGTGCCCGCCCCGACGACCGCGACGTCCGTCATGCGGGCTCACCCCGTCCGCGGGGCAGCGTCGCCAGCGCTTCCCGTCCGGTCCGTTCGAAACGCCGGTTCACCGTCGGGTCACGTCCCATGGTCGTCGGATCCGTGGACGACCCACATCACGATTGGGGAGGCGGCCATCGACGGTCGGCGCGACCGCACGGCCGCTAACGGTGTGTTTTTGCGACCCCCCACCGCAGACGACCCATGGACGTGCTCCTGACGAACGACGACGGCATCGAGAGCACGGGGCTCCGGGTGCTCGCCGACGCGCTCGCCGACCTCGGCGAGGTCACGGTGGTCGCACCCGCCGAGGACCAGAGCGCCGTCGGCCGAACCCTCTCCAAGCAGGTCACCGTCACGGAACACGACCTCGGCTACGCCGTCGAGGGCACCCCCGCCGACTGCGTGGTCTGCGGGCTCGGCACTCTCTGTCCGGACGTCGACCTCGTGGTCTCGGGCTGTAACCAGGGCGCGAACCTCGGCGAGTACGTCCTCGGGCGGTCGGGGACGATCAGCGCCGCCGTCGAGGCGACGTTCTTCGAGACACCCGCGATCGCGGTCTCGCTCTACATCCCGGGTCGGGACCTCGACTTCCACGAGTACGCCGCCCGCGAGAGCGAGTACGCGGAGGCCGTCCGCGCCACGACCCACCTCGTCGACGGCGCGCTCGATTCGGGGGTTTTCGAGGAGGCCGACTACCTCAACGTCAACGCGCCGATCCCCGAACGATGCAACGAGAGCGCGCCGTCGATGGCCGTGACCCACCCCTCCGACGTCTACGAGATGGGAGCCGAACACGAGGACGATGCAGTCGTCTTCCGGGACCGGATCTGGGGGCTGATGGCCGATGGCGACATCCCCGACCCCGGGGGTAGCGACCGTCGAGCGGTGGTGGAGGGCCGGGTCAGCGTCTCGCCGCTGACCGCGCCGCACACCACCCACCGCCACGACGCGCTCGATTCGCTGGCCGAGACCTACGGCGACGGCGACCCGGTCTGAGGTCGAAATGGTGCGTTTCCCAGACGGACTCATCGTAATGGTCGCCTCGGTGGACATCCCTTCCCGCTGTTGCTCCGAGCGGACGAACGACCCGCTGTAAAGCGCGTTCTCTAGAAAGGGTTGTACGTGCCGTTGATGTCCCACTCGTGGATACAGTGGGCCTCGCCCTCGTGTGCGATCCGCCAGTTTGTGTCCTCGTCGCTCCAGACGTCCTGCCGACCGCACAGCACGCACTCGCGCTCCTGGGGCGGTGAGAGGGGTTCCGATTCGCTCATACCACCGAATCGGCGGCAGCGGACATTAATCGTACGGGCATCGCGACTCGGTCCACAGCGGCGCTGTCGAGTGGGGAAAAACGGAAAACGGAGCCGAGGACCGCTCAGTCGTCGTTCTGGGTCGGTGGCTGGGGTTCCGGCTGGTCCTCGACGTCGATATCGACGAGGTCGTCCACGACGGGGGCGTCGGGGATCTCGTCTTCGACTTCGAGGAGTTCGTCGGCGATGATCGTCTCGGGGTCGAAACCGAGCCCCTCGGCGAGGCGACGACCGACGTCCGGGTCGGCCTTGAACCAGTGGCGGATCTGGCGTTTCTTGATCCCGTCCTCGCTCACGCCGTCCATGTCGCCGACGACGGCCTCGACGAAGCGGTCGCGTTCCGCGTCGTCCATGACTTCACGAAGGAGGTCGCCGGGCTGTTTGTAGTTGTCAATCCGTTCCCGGTGTTGATACCGGTCGGCGTCGCCGGAGACCTTGAGCGGGGGTTTCTCGACTTCGGGCTGTTCGACCGGTCCACGGAAGGAGTTCGGCTCGTAGTTCGGGCCGGCACCGTTGTTGTCGTCCATCCGCATGGCACCGTCCTGGTGGTAGTTGTTCGTCTCGGCGTTCTTCGGCTGGTTGACCGGGATCTGCTCGAAGTTCGAGCCCAGTCGGTAGCGGTGGGCGTCGTCGTAGGAGGGGATGCGACCCTGGAGCATCTTGTCGGGGCTGTGGGCGATCCCGGGGACGACGTGGGCGGGCGAGAAGGCCGCCTGCTCGACCTCCGCGAAGTAGTTGTCGGGGTTCTCGTTGAGCTCCATCGTCCCGACCTCGATCAGCGGGTAGTCGTCGTGGGGCCACACCCGAGTCAGGTCGAACGGGTTGATGTCGTACTCCTCGGCCTCTGCTTCCGGCATGACCTGGACTTTGAGGGTCCAGGTGGGGTAGTCGCCCGCCTCGATGGCCTCCCAGAGGTCCTGTTTGTGGTAGTCGGGGTTCTCGCCGGCCTTCTCGATCGCCTCCTCCTCGGTGAAGTTCTCGATACCCTGGTCGGTCTTGAAGTGGAGTTTGACCCAGTAGCGCTCGCCCTCGTCGTTGTAGAAACTCAGGGTGTGGCTCGAATAGCCGTTCATCGTGCGCCAGGAGGCCGGGATCCCGCGGTCCCCGAACAGCCACGTCACCTGGTGGAGGGATTCGGGCGAGAGCGACCAGAAGTCCCACTGGGGGGTCGGGTCGCTGAGGTCGTTCGCCGGCATCTTCTTCTGGGTGTGGATGAAGTCCGAGAACTTCGAGGGGTCCCGGATGAAGAACACGGGAGTATCGTTGCCCGTCATGTCCCAGTTCCCCTCTTCGGTGTAGAACTTCAAGGCGAACCCGCGCGGGTCGCGAACGGTGTCGGGCGAGCCGCGGGGGCCCGCGACCGTCGAGAAGCGCGCGAACATCGGCGTCTCCTTGCCGACCTCGGAGAACATGTCCGCCACGGTGTACTCGCTGATCTCGTCGTTCGTGACGGTGAAGGTCCCGTAGGCCCCGCCACCCTTCGCGTGGACGACCCGTTCGGGGATGCGCTCCCGGTTGAACTGGGCCATCTTCTCGAAGTAGTGGTAGTCGTCCATCAGCGCCGGGCCCTCGGGACCGGCCGTCCGCGTGTTCTGGTTGTTCGGGACCGCCTCGCCCGAGTTGGTCGTCAGCGGGTCGCGGTCCTCGCCGTCGAAGTCCGCCTCACCCATGTGATGTGTTGGTTCGTCGTCGGACATTTCGAATTCCTCTATCGCCACGTTGGGTACGCTGTCACAAAAGCTTGTTTCACGACCTGTACAGGTGTTCTTTCGACGGTTCGAGGAACGCTGTGAACCGACGACCCCGAGGCGGAGTCGTCGTAGTCGGAACGGCGACCGGAGTCGTCTCGCTGGGACCGTTCTCATCCCCGAAGTCGTGCGACGACAAGGCTAACCCGGGCGCACGCGTCGCCCCGGGTATGGGCTTTCACACGTTCCCGGTCGAGCGGGCCGACGACCTCGACGACGTCTCGCGGTACGCCTCGCTCTCGGCCGACGAACTGGTGTTCGCGCTCGACCCTGGCCCCGGAGCGACGGTCGCGGACCTCGGCAGCGGCGTCGGTTTCTACACCGACGACGTCGCGCCGTTCGTCGGACGGCTATCTGCGGTCGACGTCCAGCCCGCGATGCACGAGGCCTACCGCGAACGCGGCGTCCCCGAGAACGTCGACCCCGTCACCGCGGGGGTCGACGACCTCCCGTTCGCGGACGACGAGCTCGATGCCGCGTTCTCGACGATGACCTATCACGAGTTCCACAGTGAGGAGGCGCTCGACGAGACCGCCCGAGTGCTCCGGCCCGACGGACGACTCGTGCTCGCCGACTGGACCGCGACCGGTGAGGGAGCCCGCGGCCCGCCGGTCGACGAGCGGTTCAGCGCGGCGGACGTCGTCGACCACCTCGAATCCCACGGGTTCAGGGTCGAGCGCGCCGACGACCGCCCCGAGACGTTCCTGGTCACCGCACAGGCCTGAGACCGACGCGCGGAAGCCACTCGCCACGCCGGTCCGGTGGTCGTCGCAAACGCCGGCATAGCTATCCGTGGATCGAGCGTACGAATGGTATGGGTGCAGGAGAAACCGGGTTCGACGACGCGTACGACGGCACGCCGCCGTGGGACATCGGTCGACCGCAGCGCGAGATCGTTCGCTTGGCCGAGGCGGGAGCGATAACCGGTGACGTCCTCGACGTGGGTTGTGGAACGGGCGAGAACGCTCTCTGGCTCGCCGAGCATGGCTACACCGTCTGTGGCGTCGATGCCGCCCCACGAGCGATCGAGAAGGCCGAGCGGAAGGCGACCGAGCGCGGGGTCGACGCGACGTTCCTGACCCACGACGCGTTCGCCCTCGGGACCCTCGACCGACGGTTCGATACGGTGGTCGACTGCGGCCTGTTTCACGTCTTCTCCGGCGACGAGCGCGTGTCGACGTACACCGACGGACTCCACACCGTGCTTCGACCGGGCGGTCGATGCTACGTCCTGGGGTTCACCGGACGCGAACCCGACCACCAGGGCCCCTCGATGACCAGGGCCGAGGTCCGGGCGGCGTTCGGGGACGGCTGGACGGTCGAGACCATCGACGAGGTGGCCTTCGAGACCAACTTCGAGTCGGGCGAGAGCCCCGCCTGGCTCGCCACGGTCACCCGTCGCTGACCCGGCGTCCAGCGAAAGCGATCCACGAAGGCGAATCGCTTTGTCGCTGGTGTCCGAGGGGGGAACCATGACCGTCTTCGATGCGTTCAGTCTCGACGGCCGAACGGCGATCGTCACCGGCGGCAACCGTGGCATCGGGCGCGCCATCGCGACCGCGCTCGCCGAGGCCGGCGCGAACGTCGTCGTCGCGAACCGGAACGAAGCCTCGGGCGCGACCGCCGCCGAGGAGATCGCGGAGCGGACGGGCGTCGAAACCCTCGCGGTCGAGTGTGACGTCGCCGACGAGGCATCGGTCGAGGCGATGGTCGAAGCGGCGGTCGAGCGCTTCGGGACCGTCGACGTGCTGGTGAACAACGCCGGGATCGTCGTCCACGAGGCGATGGAGGGGATGACCCTGGAGGAGTGGTACGCGGTCATCGAGACGAACCTCACCGGGACCTTCCTCTGTTCGCGCGCGGTCGGTCGCGAGATGATCGCGGGTGAGGGTGGCGTGATCGTGAACGTCTCCTCGATGTCGGCGTTCATCGCCAACCACCCCCAGCGCCAGGTCGCCTACAACACCTCGAAAGCGGGGTTAGAAGGGTTCAAGAACCAGCTCGCCTCCGAGTGGGCGGAGTACGGTATTCGCGTCAACAACCTCGCACCGGGCTACATCGACACCGACAACGCCGACCAGGCCAGCGAGGCCGTCGCGGACGCCGCCGACACCTGGCGCGAGGAGATGCTCCACGACGCGATCCCCGCGCCCGAGACGCTCGGCCCGACGGCGGTCTACCTCGCGAGCGACGCCTCGGCCTACATGACCGGCGAGACCGTCGTGCTCGACGGGGGCTACACGGTTCGCTGACCGGGCGGGCTGCCCTTATTCCTCTATCAGGTCGAGTATCGCCGAACAGAGTTGGCTCTCGGGGTCGAGGAAGCCCTCGATAGCGGAGTAGTGGTCGGCCCCCGGCTGTGGCAACGACCGACCGTCGAGGCCGTGGTCCCGCCACGCGGTCAGGAAGTCCGCCGACTGGCGGCGGAGTTCGGCGGATTCCTCTTCTCCATAGGTGACGATCAGCGGCGGCGCGCGGTCGGGAAGGTGTCGGATCGGGCTGTGCTCTCTGACTTCCCGCCAGGTGAGCTGGAGCTTCGGCTGGAGCCAGGTGTAGGGGAACGGTTCGAGGTCGTAGAGCCCGCTGACCGCACACGCGCCCTCGACGAGGTCGGCGGGCTTTCCGTAGTCGTCCTCCCAGTCGGTGGACAGCAGGCAGCCGGTGAGATGGCCGCCGGCGGAGTGGCCCGAGACGAACAGTCGGTCGGGGTCGCCGCCGTACTCCGCGATGTTCTCGTGGGTCCAGACGAGGGCCGCACGGGCCTGGCGCACGACCTCGGGGACGGGAACGGCGGGACAGAGCGCGTAGTTCATCACGACGGTCGTCACCCCTTCCGAGACGGGTCCTCGGGCGACGAAGCTGAAGTCCTCGGCGTGATTGCTGTGCCAGTACCCGCCGTGGACGAAGAGGAGGACGGGCGCGTCGGCGCGGTCGGCGGGGAAGATGTCGAGCCGTTCGGGGACCGTGGGACCGAACGAGACGTCGCGGTGGACGTCGAGGTCGGCGCGGGCCTTTCGGCTCTCCTCGACGTAAAATTCGGCGTACGCGTCCGATTCGTCGTTTCGTTCGCCCACGTCGTACTGCGCGTCGAGCTCCGCCTGGGTCTCGAACTCCCGATAGAGCATGAGTTCGCTACCCGACGACCGGTGTTCAGTGTTGTGCGGGTTCGGTGTCGCGTGCGCCGAGAACGGCGGTCAGAAGTCGGGGAGGTCGTCGGGGGCCTCGTACTCGGCCTCCCAGTCGATGTAGTCGGCTTTGAGCACGTCACAGACCTCCTGGCCGAGTTCGGTGAGGCCGGCGTTGATCGACGACACCGCGTTCCAGGAATCGAGGTCGGGGTGGATGTCGCGTTCCTTCCAGTCCTCGGGGAGGCCGGGCGCGTGATAGCCCACGCGGTCGGCGAAGTCGTCCCAGAAGAAATCGAAGCGCTCGACCAGCCCGAGGTCGCGGACGATGGCGAACTCCGCCGCCGTCATCCCGGTCTCGGCAGCCCACGCGGTGAACGCCTCCTCCCAGGCCCCCTCTTCGAGGAACGCTTCGAGTTCGTCGCGTCGGTACTCGTCGCCGCCCACGTCGGCGTCTTCGTAGGCGTCTGCGTCGACGCCGGATTCCAGGGTCGGCGGTGACGGGGTTTCGACGGCGAGGGACATGGGGAAGGATGGTGGCCGCGCCGAATAAGCGTTCCCCGACCCGCCGGGGAGGGCTGCCCCGAGTCCGCAGTCTTTTGCCCCATCGGCGGTAACGATCGACGAATGACTACCAGCGGGCGGGAGCCGGAGGGGGACCGGCCCAGCGTCGGGGTCGTCGCGCCCGGACGCGAGGCCGGCGGGGTCGTCGACCGGGTTCGCGACGTCGCCGGGGACGTCCGCACCGGACCCGCGGCCGCCGACGCCGGAGCCGTGGTCGCGGTCGGCGACGCCGCGCTCGCGGAACTCGCGGCCGCCGGCGCGTCGACACCCGTACTCCCGGTCGAAACCCGACTCGACTCGCCGGGCGACCCCCTCGAAACCGGGATCGAGCGGCTCCTCGCCGGCACGGACGACCTCCGGGAGTACCCGGTGCTCCGAGTCGAGACCCCGGCCGAGGAGGGATACGCCCTCTTCGAGGTGGCCCTCGTGGCCAACGAGCCGGCGACCATCTCCGGGTTCTCGGTCGCGACGGCGGGCGGTACCGACGACGCCGATCCGCTGGCCCGGTTCCGGGCCGACGGCGTGACGGTCGCGACGCCGGCCGGCAGCCGCGGTTACGCCCGCGCCGCCGGCGGTCCGGTGATCGCCGCCGGCACCGACGCCGCGGCGGTGGTCCCGGTCGCGCCGTTCTCGACCGACCCCGACCACTGGGTCGTCCCCCTCGCGGCCGTCTCGGTCACCGTCGAGCGCGAGGTCGACGTGGCGGTCACCGCCGACGGCCGCCCGCTCGGGACGGTCCCGCCGGGCACCGAGGTCGACCTCGTTCGCGACGGCGTCCTCCGGGTCGTCGCGCCTCATGGAACCGAAAAATCAGAAACCTTCTAAAGGTATCCCGTAGAACGTTCGGTATGATCCCGCTGTCGGTGTTCGGGCCGGTGGATTCGCTCCTCGCGGGGAGCGACCATCCGCCGATCGTCTTCGTGCTGGTCGTGCTCGCGCTCGCCAACGTCGTCACGCGGGCGGTCGCCCACCGCTCGCACGTGAAGCAAGCCAGCGAGGGCGGCGCGGACGCCATCACGCAGCACCCGGCCCACATCGCCACCACCCTGTTGCTCGTCCTCGCCTCGTTCTACCTCGCGACCGTCGAACTCCACTCCGGGATCGTGATCTCGGTGCTCGTCGTCGGGACCTTCATCGCCGACTTCTTCGAGATCGAAGCCCGCCGGGTCGAAGTCCGCAACGACCGCCCCCTCGGTCGACCGAGCGGGGCCATCGCGGCCTCGGTGCTCATGGTGCTCTACGCCGTCTACATCTCGCTGTTCTTCGTGGTCTCGCCCATCTGGAACGCGGTCATCTGACCCGCCGATCCGGCCCTCGATCGGTCTCATCGTCCAAACGCCCGTAGCGCCCGCCGTGCGAGGCGTCCCGTAGCGCACTTCCACCGGGGACCGTCGCGAGGTGTCGATGGTGGCTCGGCTGTACCCTCCTCCTCCGAACAGATCGGAAGAAATCGGATCTTTCTACCTATTTCCGTCGAATTGCAACCGAACACGGCGACCGTATGATGCCTTCGAAGGCTTTTTGCTGTGTCATACGCCAACTACGAGGGTGACGAGTGTAAGATACACAGCGATCTGCCCGGATCCAACGCCCCCGTTCCGATATCGTGGTCAGGGGGTCGGGGATGATTAGCGCGGTCGACCGCCTCCCGACCGCGTCGTTCACGACCGACGAGGCGGGCCTTCGCTCGCACGCAGAGCACATCGAGACGTTCATCGTCGAGACGGTCGGGGAGGCGGGGGCCGACGGGGTGGTCGTCGGGATGAGCGGCGGGGTCGACTCGACGCTGACCGCGACGCTCGCGGCCGAGGCGCTCGGCCCCGACCGCGTGACGGCGCTCGTTCTGCCCTCGCTCGGGAGCGGCGACCGCCACATCGAGGACGCCGAGGCGGCCGCGGCGGACCTCGGGCTCGACGCGACCACGATCGGGCTCCGGCCGCTGGTGGACATGTTCGAGGACGTGGTCGCCCCACGGGTTGGCGACGACACCGACGACCCCGCGCTCGACAACGCCACCGCCCGGCTCCGAATGACGTGTCTCTACTACGCCGCCAACCACCTGGGTCGGCTCGTCGTCGGCACCAGCAACCGGACCGAACTCCTCTGTGGCTACTGTACCAAACACGGCGACGCCGCAGCCGACCTCCGGCCGCTCGCCGGCCTCTACAAGACCGAGGTTCGGGCGCTCGCGAGCCAGGTCGGGGTCCCCTCCAACATCGTTCGAAAGCCCTCGACCGCCGACTTCCGACCGGGACAGACCGACGAGGCCGACCTCGGCGCGCCCTACGGCCTGCTCGACATCATCCTCCACGAACTCGTCGACGAGAACCTCGGCGTCGAGGGCACCGCCGACGAGCTCGGCCTCGACCCCGAGACCATCGCGAGCTACGCCGACCGCCACCTCGACAGCCGTCACAAACGCCGTCAGCCCCCGAGCCCGTCGTTCGACAGGCCGGGAGAGGGCGAGCTGTTCCACGAGCTCGAACACACGACGGACCGGTCGGAAACCCGGCGATAACGGGGCCGACTCAGGACGACTGCCGGTCGCTCCAGGCCGACCGGGCCTGCCTGGCGGCGGGGATCACGACCCAGAAGGTGAGCGCGCCGAAGACCGCGAACCAGAACAGCGCCTCGCGGGCGGTGAGCGCGAGCCCGCCGTAGAGGCTCCCGAGGTCGGGCGAGGGGGCGATGAGCTGGGTGGTGCTCTCGAAGCTCTCGGTGTTGTACCAGCTCGAGAGGACCAGCCACCCGAACAGCCCGCCACAGAGCGCGAACAGACCCTTGACGAATTCGTCACTCATTCGTGAGGGATTCGTCGCCATCGTCTTGACTGTTTCCCATCCCCGGGGTCCGAAACCGCGTTCCGAGAACGTAGATCCCCGCGCCGAACCCGATCAGGGCGAGCCCGAGGAGGGCGAGCACGAGCGAGAACGCGCCCCCGTCCGCCCCGGGCAGCCCGAGGAGGTCGAAGACCACCGCGAGCGGGCCGACCGCGGCGGTGGCGGCGTCGAGGAACCCAAAGCCCGCGATCACGAAGACGATCGCGAACAGGGTCGAGAAGACGGTGATGGCCTTGTAGACCCGGAGCGGGACCGTGATCTCGCGCGGGCCGTCGGAACGGGAGGTGTCGGTTGGACTCACGAACTCAACGCGGCGGGCGGAGCCGGTAGTACCGTCGGTTGAGCTCGTACATGTAGCCCTCGCGCATCGTCCGGAGCACGGCGTAGGTGATGAACCCCGCCACGAACGGCAGGAGGAAGGCGAGGTCGAACAGGAGGTGGGAGTCGATCCACGTCGGGACGAGGTTCTTGACCGCGAGCGCGCTGATCATCACGGCGAACACGACGCCGAACACCCCGACCGACGCCCAGAACGGCTGCTCGACGGGCCGACGCGCGCTCCCCTTGTTGAGGAAGGGGACGATGGCGATGATGCCGACGACCACGAGGTTGGCGAGCACGCCGAACGTGGAGTCCTGCATCAGCTTCTGCCCGCCGAGCACGGCGAGCTCGGGGTTGAGCGGCCCGAGTTTCAGGAGGCCGAACGACCAGTAGAGATACCAGTCGGGCAGGATGATCGCCGGGGTCGTGCTCGGGTCGGCCGGCGGGGCGATGTGCGGCGGGAGCGCCGCCGCGAGGAAGAAGATCATCCCCACGAAGAAGCTGGTCAACGAGAGGTTCCGGATCATCTCGTGAGGCCAGGTCGGGAAGGCCAGCACGTCGCGCTCGACGTAGCTGGAGTCGGTCCGGAGGTCCTGGTCCTCACGTCGCGAGCGCTCGAAGTACTCGTAGGTCAGCCGAGGTAGGCCCTGGCGGCGCTCCTTGCGTTCGCCCCACGTCGGCGTCTCGTCGTCGGGCGCGACGATCCCCGCCCCGTCGGCGACGGGGTCGGGTCCCGAATCGTCGGTCGCTTCGTGCTCGTCGTCGGGTCGGTTCTCGGTGTCGTCGGTGGTGCTGTCTCGGGTCATTAGTGTGGCTCCGCGATCCCCTGCATCCAGACGATCCCGATGTGGACGGCGATCAGGCTCGTCACCACGAACGGGAGGAGGAAGACGTGGAGGATGTACATCCGCATCAGGGTGGCCTGGCCGAGCGCGAACCCGCCGAAGAGGAGCTGGGCGACCCACTCACCGATGAACGGGATGCTCAGACTCATCTCGACACCGATCTGGCCCGCCCAGTAGGAGAGCTGGTCCCACGGCAGGAGGTAGCCGGTGTAGCCGAAGACCATCGTGAGGCTGATGAGGACGATCCCGAGGACCCAGTTGAGCTCGCGGGGTTCCTTGTAGGCCCCGGTGAAGTAGACCCGGAGCATGTGGAGGAAGACCGCGGCGGTCATGACCTGGGCCGACCACCGGTGGAGGCTCCGGAGCATGAACCCGAAGTTGAGCTCGGTCATGATCATCGTGATCGAGCCGTAGGCCGCCGTGGGGTCGCCGGTGGTCGCGGGGGCGTAGTAGAAACCGAGCAGCGCGCCCGAGAGCGCCGCGACGATGTAGGCGATCGTCGAGAAGCTCCCGAGCGCGTAGAGGGGATACCAGTACCAGAACTTGTTGTCGAGGTTGTACTGTTCGGTGTGGCTCTTCGGGAGCTGCATGTTGACCTTGTAGTAGAGCGATTCGAGGATCTCGAGGTAGTCGACGATCCGCAACCGCTTGTCGAGCCAGAGCAACACCGTGAGGTAGGTCTCCTCGATCGGGGTCAGCTCCTTTCCCTCCATCCAGTCGGCGTGGTCGCCCTCGTCGCGGGGTTCGAGGCTCACTCGCCCTCACCCGAACTGGTTTCCTCCGAGCCGCTCTCTTCTTCCTCGCCCGCGTCGTCCGGCCGTGGGAGCGCGGTGAACTGGATGCGCTCGATACTGAAGGGGTCGTAGGCCGACTGGTGACACGGACAGTAGACCTCGTTCGCCGCGCCGAAGCGCGCGCTCTGGTCCGAGGACTTGAACCCGGGGACACAGCAGAAGTGGGTACACTTGTTGAGCCACGCGATGAACCCGTCCTGGGTGCTCGCGTTCACCCACTGGGCGTTCTCGCCGCCAGCGGCGAGCTCCTCGATCCGGGTGCTCCGGAGGACCTGTATCGGGATCGTCTCCTGCGGGGAGAGGTCCTGGGAGCGCCAGGTCGCCATCGCGGGTTTGCCGACGCCGGCGGTACCGATCTCGTTGTTCCAGGTCTCGTAGTCCTCGAAGTCGCTGACGTTGAGTCGGTCGCCCGCGCTCAGGTCGCTCATCCACTCGTAGCTCGACGACTCCGCCACCCGGAAGAAGTTGTCCTGGTCGGCGTCGGGGACGAGCCCCGGGTAGGTCTGGACCCCGCAGTACTGGAACCACTCGCTGGAGTAGGTGTAGCCACCGAGCTGGCTCTGGGCGGTGCTGACTTGCTCGCCGTTGACCGTTCGAGTCCGAACTTCGGGCCAGACGCCCTTGAGGTAGCCCTCGTCGTCGATCTCGATCGGGATCTGGGGCATCGGACGCGGGGCCGGTCCCGCGGTGTTCTCGATCCCGAAGTACTGGGTCGCGCCACCGCCCTGTCCCGACGAGGAGGTGGCGAGCTGGATGGTGGAGGCACCCGTGATGCCCGTCGCGCCGAGCGCCGAGGCACCCACGACTCCCTTTACGAACCGCCTGCGTCCCGATTCGGATGGATAGTTGTCTTCGTCGTCTGGCATGGTTATCGCTTGTAGTAGGGGTGGATCGCGCGCTTGATGCTCTCGGCCATCCCTTCGGAGGTCGCGCCGACCCCGTCGACCTGGTCCTCGCGGATGTAGAGGTCCTCCCACTTGCGCCGGCGTTTCTTCACGATCATCACGTCGGGGAGGAACTCCTTGCGGTAGAGCAGGAGGATGAACGCGAGGTCGATGAACACCACCGCGAGGACCCCACCGAGGAACATGTTGCCGAGCTCGATGGTGCCCCAGGCGTTGATCAGCCCGTAGGCGAACAGGCCGACGAAAACCACTTCGACCAGCGTCAGCAGGACGATCGCGATCGCGGCCGCGGTGCTCTCGCGGGCGGGTTCGTAACGATGGATGTCGCCGTAGGAGCTTCCGGAGGAGGACATCTCAGCTCCCCCGCTTCGCGTTGGGTGATTCGCCGTACTTCACGACGAAGAAGGTGTAGACGAGCGAGACCGCCATCATCAGCAGGGTCGCGATGCCGACGAAGTGAGCCTGGATCGGCACCCCCATCTCCTCGGGGTCGACCTCGGTCGCGGCCGCGCTGGCGCTCGAACCCCCCTCTTGGACGATGACGGTACCGACCATGCCGACCCCCTCGTGGGGCGCACAGTGGTAGGGGAACTCGCCGGCCTCCGGGAAGGTGTGGCTGAAGGTGATGTCGTCGCCGTCCTCGGGAGGGCCGGAGTTGAACGCGCCGTCGTCGGCGACGACGTTGTGTGCGCCACCCTGGCCGGTCCACTCCCAGGTGACGGTGGTTCCAGGTGCGATCGTAAGCTCTTCGGGGTCGAACGACAGCCCCGAACCCGAGCCAACCGCCACCGTCTCCGAGCCACCGCCGCCACCCCCGCTCGCGTTGCCGCCGCTCTGTTGGGCGGCGGCGGTTCCGGTGGCCGCGGCTGACCCGCCCGCGACGGCGCTCGTTGCCACCAGGAAATCCCGCCTATTCATACGTGATCGACCACAGGGCCGGGCTCGCATAAGTCCACCGGATACGGCCATCCGGTAGCTACGCTGACGGGACCGAGTCGTCGGCTTCCTCGCCACGATTTCCGGGGTCGGTACGCGGGTCGTCGGCCCCCGCAGGCCGACCGGGACCGTCGTCGCCGTCTCCGTCCTCGTCGTCCTTCGAAGCCGGCTCGCGGTACCGCGCCGGGAGGAACTCGGGGCGTTCGTCCGAGCCGACCGCGCGGAGCCGGTTGCGGTACTCCTCCGACCGGAACCGGTCCGAGAGCCGCGCGTTCGCGACCTGGAGGAAGAGCAGGAGGGAGAGCCCGACGAAGACGATCCCGGCCACCGGGGCGAAGATGGTCTCTACCGGGACTATCACCCACGCGAGAACGAGCCCCACGCCCGTGAGGAACTGAGCGGCGGCCACGACCTGCAACATTCGGTTGCCGAGTTCGCCGGTTCCCTCGGAGACGTCCTCGGGGTCGGGGAGCAGCGCCCCGTCCGGCGGCGGTGTCGGGATCTCGTAATCGTGCATCGAACACAGCGCGACGGTGGGTTTTACGTCTCTGAGTACCGTGCCCCGCCCCTCGACGCTCCCGTCGGGATGGACCACCGCGTAGCCCTCGTCGGAGTACGCGAGCAGTCCGTCGTCGACGCGTTCGAGCCGGGCGAAGACGTCCCGGTCGGCGATCCGGCTCCGGAGGTCGGCCTCGACCCGGCGGAGGAGCCCCTCGCCGGTGATCCACGTCTCGGCGTCGAAGGCCGCCTCCCACTCCGCCTGGCTCATCCGGGCCATGTCGTTCGGCCCGAACGAATCGAAGTCGTAGCGCTCGGCGACCTGCTGGCGGAGCTCCTCGTCGGCATCGTCGCCGGCACGAACGTCGGCCTCGCCCGGGTCGTCGGCCCCGCCCGCAGACGGTGGTCGGGAGTCGGCCATCGGCTCGCGTAGGTCGCGGGCGGGGTTAGATGTTGCGACCGGAACGGGTTCGGCAAGGCTTTAGCGCCCACGCGGTGGAGGTCGTGTATGCTGGGGCTGACCGACGCGGCGATGGCGACGGTCGCCGCGGTCGCGGTCACGGTCAGCTTCCCGTGTTTTCTCTACGGCGCGTGGATCATGCTCGAAGCCGAAGCCGTCACCTGGGGCGTGCTCACCTACCACCTGAAGTTCATCGCCGTCGGGCTCACGCTCACCACGGTGCCGCTGGTGGGCTGGATGCTCCCCCGCCTCGGCGACCAGCTCGGCGGCGCGTCGGCGCTCCACGCCTTCCTCGGGCTCCAGGCCTACGCGATGCTGGCGTTCGGGTTCACGGGTATCGTCCGGATCTTCCGGGCGAAGCGCGAGCACAACCTCTATCACGACTACGACGAGGACGTCCTCCTCTCGGAGATCGGCTCCGAACGGATGGACCACTGGCGGGGTCGGCTCCGGGTCGGGGTCTTCGGCTACGTCCTGTTCTGGCTGCTGGCCTACCTCGTCGGTATCGCACGCTACGCGCTCCGATACCTCTGAATCGATCACGAACCACCGAAAAACCGACGGTCCAGCCGGGAACCGTCGGGTGATGCCACGAGAACGGCTGCAGCCTGACGCTGCGTTCGGGTCGAGCGGTGGGGAACTGAAAGTAGCCCCCGACCGTTCACCGAGTTCGAGTGCCGAAACGGGTCGTAACGATCCGAAACGGCGACCTCACCACGCCTCGCCGCTCGCGAGGTCGACGGCCGAATCGAGTTTCGAGGAGGGACAGATGGCTTCGAGCACGCAGTCCTCACAGTCGGGGTTTCGCGCGGTGCAGGTCTCGCGGCCGTGGCTGATGAACAGGTGTGTCGAGGCCTGCCAGCGTTCCTCGGGGAACAGCTCCATGAGTTCGCGTTCGATCGTTTCGGGGCGGTGCTCCTCGGTGAGGCCGAGCCGGCGCGAGAGGCGCTGGACGTGGGTGTCGACCACGACACCCTCGACGACGTCGTGGGCGTGCTGGAGCACGACGTTCGCGGTCTTGCGACCCACTCCCGGGAGCTCGGTGAGGTCGCCCATCGTGTCGGGCACCTCGCCATCGTGTTCGTCGACGACCAGCTGGGCGGACTCGCGGATGTAGCTCGCCTTGTTGTTGTAGTACGTAATGGAGTTCAGTGCCTCGGCGAGTTCGTCCTGGGGCGCGTTCGCGAAGGCCTCGGGCGAGGGGTAGGTCTCGAAGAGCGTCTCGGTGGTCTCGTTCACCCGCTCGTCGGTACACTGCGCCGAGAGGATCACCGCGACGAGGAGTTCGAACCGGGTCGAGAAGTCGAGCGAGATGGTAGTGTCGGGGTACTCGGCTTCGAGCCGGTCGAGCACCGCCGTGGCCTGGGCCTCGCGGGAGTCGAGCGGGGTTCCCATGCCCGGTCTGTGACCGACCGGGCTTTGAGGGGTTCGATCCATCGAACGGAGCTACGCCGACCGGTGTACCTCGCCGGAGCGCTCGTACTCGAGTTCGTCAGCGACGGCCTCCGCGATGTCAGCGCTCGCCTCCCGCTCGACCAGCCAGAGCGCGAGGTCGAGTCCCGACGTGATCCCGCCCGCGGTGAGCACGTCGCCCGCATCGACCACACGGGCGTCGACCACCGCCGCGTCGGTGTCGCGGAGGTCCGCAAGCGCGCCGTGATGGGTCGTCGCTGGGCGGCCGTCGAGCAGGCCGGCGGCGGCGAGGATCATCCCGCCCGTGCAGACCGCGGCTATCGTCGTGCCGTCGCGGTGTCTGTGGACGAGTTTCTCGGGGAGCGCTCCCTGGGATTGGGCCCACGCGCCGCGGTCCGCGCGGTCGTTCCAGCCGCCGCCGGGTACCACCACGAGGTCGGGGTCGAGTCCGTCGAGGCTGCCGTCGGGTTCGACGACGGTCCCGTGGCTCGCGGTCACGCGCTCGACCGATTCGAGGGTTCGCAGCGAGACGTCGAACGCGGCCCCGTGGTCGGCGGCGGTGGCGAACACTTCGTAGGGGGCGATGGCGTCGAGTTCGTCGAAGCCGTCGTAGAGCACGACGGCGACCGATTCGATCGTGGATGCGTCCATGTCGCCGAATCACCCGACCGGGAGAAAACCGTTGTGCCGGGTCAGAACAGCACGACCGGCCAGACGTAGGTGAACAGCAGCACGAACAGCCCGGTGAGGACTATCGTCATCAGGACGTTGAGTATCAGCCCCGCCCGGAGCATGTGGGACTGGTTCATGTGGCCGCTCCCGAAGACGATGGCGTTCGGCGGGGTCGCGACCGGGAGGGCGAACGCGAAACTCGCCGCGACGGCCCCGCTGACGGCGAGCACGATGCCGGCGGCGGGTTCGGTGACGCCGAGGGTGCCCGCGAGCACCCCACCCAGACCGATGAGGATCGGGGCGATGATCGTCGCGGTGGCGGTGTTCGAGGTCATCTCGGTGAGGAAGATCACCGAGAGCACGATCACGCCGACCACGATCACGATCGGCATCCCCACCAGCGAGCCGAAGACGGTGTCGGCGAACCACCCGGTCGCACCGGTGGCTTCGAGCGCGTCCGCGAGCGCGATGCCGCCGCCGAAGAGCAGGATCGTGCCCCAGTCGATGTCCACGAGGTCGTCCCAGTCGGCGGTGTCGGCGAGCACGAGCGCCGGGATCGCGTAGAGCCCGACCATGACGTAGTAGAGCACCCCCTCGTGACCCGTGAGCCCGCCGAAGATCGTCGGTCCGCCGTCGGCCCCGAAGACCGTGTTGAAGATAGGTGTCGGGATGAGCCCCTCGAAGACGAACCCGAGTCCACCCACCACCCACAGCACCGCCGTCACGGTGAAGATGACCGCGACACGTCGCCCGCGGGTGCTGAGTGCGCCCTCCTCGCGGAGGTACTCGCGGGCCTCCTCGCGCGCACCGCTGACGTCGGTGACGTCGGGCGGGTAGAGCCGGAAGGTGAGGACGTACCAGACGATCGGGAGGGTGATGATCACGACCGGGAGCCCGATGAGCAGCCAGTCGAAAAAGGAGAGCCGGTAGCCGAGGATCGAGTTGAGCTGGGCCGCGACGATGGCGTTCGGGGGACTCCCGATGAGGGTGCCGACCCCGCCGACGCTCGCGGCGTAGGCCGTCCCGAGCAACGTGGCGATCTGCATGTTGGAGAACGCTTCCTTGTCCTCGCCCTGTTCTTCGATCTCGTCGCGGCCGATGACCTGGGCGAGCACCCCGAGCGCGATGGGGGTCATCATCGCCGTGGTCGCGGTGTTCGAGACCCACATCGAGAGGAAGGCCGTGGCGAGCATCACCGCGAGCACGAGGAGGCGGGCGGAGGCACCGAGGCGGGCGATCATCCAGAGCGCGATCCGGCGGTCGATGTCGTACTTCTGGAGCGCGTTCGCCAGCATGAACCCGGCGATGAACAGGAAGATGAACGGATCGGCGAAACCCGCGAGCGCCGGGTCGAGCGTGGGGTAGACCCGGAGGGTCGTCAGGAGTGCGGGGATCGAGAGCGCCGTGACCGCCAGCGGGAGCGCGCCGGAGACCCAGAGCACCGCCGCGAAGTAGGTCGTGGCGACCGCGAACTGGCCGCGCAACGAGAGGCCGGCGGGCGAGGGCGCGAGCGCGATGGCCCCCGCGCCGACGATGGCGACCGCGAACAGGAGGAGTCGACCGCCGGCCGTGTCGCGTCCGGGGAGATTCATCCTCGGATGCTCCTCGGGCACCCACCTAAAAGTGATGGTCGTTCACGGTGTCGGGATTCGGGACGTTTATTCGGGCGTCGACCGCCCTCTCGGTATGAAAGCCACCGCGCGAGCACACCCGATCCAGGGGCTCGTGAAGTACCACGGGATGCGCGACGACGAGCTTCGCCTCCCCTACCACGACTCGATCAGCGTCTGCACCGCGCCGAGCAGCACCACGACGACCGTGGCGTTCGACGAGAGCCTCGACGAGGACGCCTTCGTCATCGACGGCGAGGCGGTCGACGGGCGGGGTCGCGAGCGGGTCGAGAGCGTGGTCTCGCACGTCCGCGACCTCGCGGCCCTCGATACACCCGTGCGCTTCGAGAGCGAGAACGACTTCCCGACGAACGTCGGCTTCGGGTCGTCCTCGTCGGGCTTCGCGGCGGCGGCGCGGGCGCTCTGTGCCGCGGCGGACCTCGACCTCTCGCTCCCCGAGGTCTCGACGGTCGCCCGGCGCGGGTCGGCGTCGGCGGCGCGGGCGGTCACGGGCGGTTTCTCGGACCTCCACACGGGGCTCAACGACACGGACTGTCGGTCCGAACGCATCGAGAGCGACCTCGAAGACGACCTCCGGATCGTGGGCGCGCTGGTGCCGGCCTACAAGGAGACCGAGGAAGCCCACCGCGAGGCCGCCGAGAGCCACATGTTCGAGGCGCGACTCGCCCACATCCACGAACAGCTCGCGACGGTTCGTGACGCCCTCCGGGAGGGGGACTTCGAACGGACCTTCTCGACCGCCGAACACGACTCGCTCTCGCTCGCTGCGACCACGATGACCGGCCCCGCGGGCTGGGTCTACTGGCAGCCGACGACCCTCGAGATCTTCGAGACCGTCCGTGACCTCCGCGAGGGGGGCGTCCCCGTCTACTTCTCGACGGATACGGGCGCGAGCGTTTACGTCAATACCACCGTTGAAAACGTCGACCGGGTCGAAGCGGCCGTCGCCGACTGCGGGGTCGAGACCCGCGTCTGGGAGGTCGGCGGGCCGGCGCGCGTGCTCGACGAGTCCGAAGCCCTGTTCTGAGAGAGCCGGTCACGACCCGACTTTTGATTGCGGCGGCGGGATGGGACGGGTTGGCGCGCGCTCGCGGTCGGTGCGAACGGCGAACGAAGTGAGCCGTGAGCCGAGCGAACGAGGAGTGCAGTCGGCTGGGGAGGCTCGTGGCCGTCGCAGGGCGGTGGCGGAGGCGGAGCGGTGCTGTGGAGCGGTTGCGGCGGTTGGCAAATGGTTGTACCGCGAACGAGCCGTAGACGAGTGAGTGGGAGTTTTAGCGTACCTTTTTGCGAGCAGCGAGGGATCTTCGGTCCCTCGTCTCTTGGAAAGCGAAGCTTTCCAATGATCGGGAAATCTCCGATTTCCTTCGACAGGCGAACGGGCGCTCCACGCCCGTGAGCAGAGAACGGTGTGGTTCGAGAGAGCGAAGCGAGCACACCCAACGAAGTAAAAAGTACTATTGGAAGCCGATCCGCCCGCCGCTCCGGCCGCGACCGGGGTCGCTCGCGCCGCCCTTGAACTCGTCCTCCATCTTGTCGTAGTAATCGAGGATGTCCTCGGTGATCGTGGGTCGCACGGATTCGAGCGCCCCGCGGAAGTGGCGCATCTCGACCGTGTCGGCCTCTGGGTCGTCGCGGAGCGCCTGGATGGCGGCCTCGCGCGCGATGGATTCGAGGTCCGAGCCGACGTAGCCGTCGGTGACCTCCGCGATCTCGCGCAGGCTGACGTCGGCCGCGAGCGGGGTCGCCCCGGTGTGGATGTTGAGGATCCGCTCGCGGCCCTCGACGTCGGGCTGGCCCACCATGACCAACCTATCGAACCGGCCCGAGCGAATCAGGGCGGGGTCGATCATGTCCGGTCGGTTGGTGGCGGCGATCACCATCACGTTCTTCATGTCCTCCAACCCGTCGAGTTCGGTGAGGAGCTGGTTCACCACGCGCTCGGAGACGTTCGAGCCGACGTCGCCGCCCCGGGCCGGAGCCAGACTGTCGAGTTCGTCGAAGAAGATGACTGTCGGACTGACCTGCCGGGCCTTCTTGAACGTCTGGCGGATCGCCTTCTCCGATTCTCCGACCCACTTCGAGAGGAGCTGCGGCCCGCGAACCGAGATGAAGTTGGCGTTGGTCTCGTTGGCGACGGCCTTCGCCATCAGGGTCTTGCCCGTGCCGGGCGGCCCGTAGAGCAACACCCCCGCGGGCGGTTCGATCCCGAGCCGGGAGAACCGTTCGGGGTTCGAGAGCGGCCACTCGACCGACTCCTTGATCTCGCCCTTCGCGTCGTCGAGCCCGCCGACGTCGCCCCAGGAGACCTTCGGGAGTTCGACCAGCACCTCGCGCATCGCGCTCGGGTCGACCCCGCCGAGCGCGCCCTCGAAGTCCTCGCGTTTGATGATCATCCGGTCGATCAGGCTCGGCGGGATCGACTCCTCGTCAAGGTCGATCTCCGGGAGGTACCTCCTGAGAGCCTTCATCGCCGACTCCTTCGTCAGGGACTCGATGTCGGCCCCGACGAACCCGTGGGTCTCGTCGGCGAGGTGTGAGAGGCTCACGTCGTCCGAGAGCGGCATCCCGCGGGTGTGGATCTGGAGGATCTCCTCGCGGCCGCGTTCGTCGGGCACGCCGATCTCGATCTCGCGGTCGAACCGGCCCGGCCGCCGGAGCGCGGGGTCGACCGAGTCGACGCGATTGGTGGCGGCGATCACGATGACCTGACCACGACTTTCGAGGCCGTCCATCATCGTCAGGAGCTGGGCCACCACGCGCCGCTCGACCTCGCCGGTGACGTCCTCACGCTTGGGCGCGATCGAGTCGAGTTCGTCGATGAAGATGATCGATGGGGCTTCCTCCGAGGCGTCCTCGAAGATCTCCCGGAGTTGCTGTTCGCTCTCCCCGTAGTACTTCGAGATGATCTCCGGGCCCGCGATCGAGAAGAAGCTCGCGGAGGTCTCGTTGGCGACGGCCTTCGCCAGCAGGGTCTTGCCCGTGCCCGGCGGCCCGTGGAGCAGTACGCCCTGGGGCGGCTCGATCCCCAGCTTCTGGAAGATCTGGGGGTGTTTCATCGGGAGCTCGACCATCTCGCGGACGCGCTGGATCTCGCTCTGGAGCCCGCCGATGTCCTCGTAGGTGATCCCGCCGCCGGTCTTCTCGAAGCCCGAGATCGGTTCCTCCCGGAGTTCGACCTCGGTGTCCTCGGTGACGAGCGCCACGGCGTTCGGCTGGGTCTCGACGGCGATCAGCGGGATCGCCTGGCCCGGCGAGCGCATGAACGGGTGGTTGGTCGAACTCATCACCGGCACGATGTCGCGCTCGACGACCGGCCGTTTCAGGATCTGGCGTTTGACCATCCCGGCGGCGTCGCTGCCGAACTGCACCGAGGCGTCCTTCGGCGGCGCGAGCACGAGCTTCTCGGCCTTCTCGGTCTCGGCCTTCCGGATCTCGACGCGCTCGCCGATGCTCACGTCGGCGTTCTGGCGGGTGAACCCGTCGATGCGCACGGTGTCGGTGTTCCAGTCTTGACGGTCCGCGCGCCAGACCTTCGCGGCGGTGGTGTCGCCGCCTTCGATCTCGATGATGTCTCCCGGCGAGAGCTTGAGATGCAGCAGGGTGTCGGGGTCGAGGCGGGCGATGCCCCGGCCCGAATCGTTCGGGTAGGCCTTCGCCACCTCCAGTTGGACTTCGTTCATGGTCGGGAGGGGATACCAACCATCGGGTGTTGGCGGAGTTATGCCTTTTGCCTGTTCGGACTCTTCACCCGAGCGACCGGACGGTTTTTCGCCCCCGCCCACCCCCATCCGATATGCGAACGCTGGCTTTCGACGGGCGGATGGGCGCGAGCGGCGACATGGTCTGTGCGGCACTGATCGCCGCGGGTGCGGAGCCCAGCGTGCTGGAGCCCGTCGAGGAGGTACTCGACGTCCGCTACCGGATCGGAACCACGGCGAAGAACGGGATCACCGCGACGACGGTCGACGTACTCCTCGACGACGGGGGTCAGGACCGAGACGAGCACGGAGACGAACACTCGCACGGCGATCACGACCATCCCCACGACGGGCACGAGCACTCACATGGCGAGCACGGCCACTCTCACGGCGACCACGCGCACGACGGACACACCCACGCGGAGGGTGCGGGCCCGTCCCGGAGCTACGCCGAGGTGGTCGAACTGGTCGAATCGATGGGGCTCCCCGCCGGCGTGGGAACCGACGCGAAGGCGGTCTTCGAGGTCCTCGGGCGGGCGGAGGCGGCGGTCCACGGCACCGACCTCGCCGAGACCCACTTCCACGAGGTCGGCGCGGACGACGCCATCGCGGACGTAGTGGGCGCAGCGCTCCTCCTCGACGACCTCGACGTCGAGCGCGTCGTGACGACCCCGGTCGCGACCGGCGGCGGCGAGGTCGAGATGAGCCACGGAACCTATCCGATCCCGACCCCCGCCGTGGTCGAGGTCGCCGAGCGCGCGAGCTGGGCGCTTCGCGGTGGGCCGGTCGAGGCCGAACTCCTCACGCCCACGGGCGCGGCGATCCTCGCCCACTTCGCCGAGGGTGTCGAACGGCTCCCGACGCTCGACCTCGATGGGTCGGGCTACGGTGCCGGTGACAAGGACTTCCCCGAGCATCCGAACGTGCTCCGCACACTGGTCGGGGAGGGACGGGGGAGCCTCACACCCGACGAGATCCGGGTGCTCGAAACCACGCTCGACGACGCCACCCCCGAACTCCTCGGCGGGCTTCACGAGAGCCTGAAGGAGGCGGGCGCACGCGACGTCTCGGTGTTCCCCACGACGATGAAGAAATCCCGGCCCGGCCACCTGGTCCAGGTCATCGTCAAACCCGAGGACGCAGAGCGGGTGGCGCGAGAGCTCGCCGTCGAGACCGGCACCCTCGGCGTGCGCGAGACCGGCGCGCGACACCGCTGGATCGCCGAACGCGCGTTCGAGACCGCCGAGATCGAGGTCGATGGGACGACGTACGAGATCACGGTGAAGGTCGCCAGCGACTCGGCGGGCGAGGTCTACGACGTGAGCGCCGAGTACGACGAGGCGACCGCCGTCGCCGCCGAAAGCGGGGTGCCTGTGCGGGAAGTCATGCGGCGGGCGGAGAACGTGGTTCGGGAGTAGCGTTCACTGGCTCTCTCGCCACGCTTGACGCGCGTCGAGCGCCGGTTGGTGGAAATCGAGCGTCCATTCGGGCACGTCTTCGACTTCCCAGTAGTCGAGTGCTGCACCCTCGTGCGATAGTTGAAGCGTGCCGCTCACTACTTCACACAAGTAGAGTAAGAGGACGTGACCGGAGGGTTGAGCGGGTTCGGATCCATGAAGTAGGCGTTGACCACTTCGACCGTCTCCACCGTGAGACCCGTTTCCTCTCGCGTCTCGCGTACCGCCGTCTGGTCGGGTGGTTCGAGCGGTTCGACTGCTCCACCGGGAATGTCCCACGTTCCGGCGACGTACGTCGAATCCTCTGGACGTTGCATCAGCAGTATTCGCCCCTCGTCGTTGAAGACCGCGGCTTTGACCCCGACGTTCGGCGTGGCGTAGCCGAGGTTCGCCGCGAGCCGTTCCCTGGTCTCCTCGGGAGGTAGTTCGACGGCCTCCGCGTAGTACTCGCTGACGAGTTCGAGCATCCGTTCGTAACGCTCCCGGTCGTACGGATCGTCGGCGAAGAACAGGCCCGCTTTCGCCATCACTCGAAGCTCGTCGAGCAACGGGAGGATGTCGATGGTCTCGCGGTCGTCCGTCATGAGTCTCGGTGCTCCGCGAGCGCTTCCTCGATCGTTAGCTCGCCGGCGGCCACCTCGCGTGCGAGTACCTCGTCGATCTCCCGGTTCGTTGGGGAGCGCTCGCGTGAGCGCGCCTTGATGACGTCGAGTTCGCCCGCGGTGGGCTCGATCGTGCGCTGGGTGACGCGCTCGCCCGCGAGCCGTGCGATGTTGACGGCGGCGAGCACGTCGCCCATCCCGCGTGCGCCAGTGCCGAGGTGGGGTGTGGTGCCGGTCTCGTCGACGAGTTCCACGGGCATATCGAGGTCGTCGATCAGCGACGCGCCGACGATGCGCGCCCCGTCGCCGATCCGTACTATCGGGTCCACCGCGTCGGCGACCTCGTCCTCGATCACACCAGGGGCGTCGGCGACCGGTACCTGAAACGCCGCGACGCAGACCTCGCCCGAGAGCACCGCGATCCCGGGTTTGTTCCCCGGATCGACGCCGATCACCGTCCGCCCCCCGTCGCGCACGACCGACAGCGCCGCGTCGACCCCCTTCCGCGGCGCGTCGGGGTCGGCCTGCACGAGGTCGACCTCGCTCGCGTCCTCGGGTCGCGGGTCTTCCTCTGCACCCGCGATCACGACACGGGTCCGTTCGGGCAGGTCGTCGCCGGGTTCGACGGTAGTGAAGGCGACCCCGCGGTCGCGGAGCTCGGCGACGACCCCGTGGTAGAGCGCGAAATCGGCGGTGGCGACGACGATCACGTCCCGTGATCCGACGTCGGGGCGCATAAATTCCGACCCCTTCCGGACGCGACCACTTTTGGTGGGTGGGGGAGAAGCCCGGGCGTGAGCGACCCGATCCCGACGGGCTGTCCCCCGATCGACGACCTCCTCGGCGGCGGTCTTCCGCGCGGAACCGTCACGCAGGTCTACGGCCCGCCCGCCGCCGGCAAGACCAACCTCGGTCTCTCGGCGGCCATCGAGACTGCCGTGGCCGGCGAGACCAGCTACTACATCGACACCGAGGGGCTCTCGGTCGACCGATTCGAGCAGCTCGCGCGGTCGCGTTCCGACGACGTCGAGGAGCTCTCGTCGCGGATCGTGATCGCCGAGGCGCTCGACTTCGAGGAACAGGAGGAGGCCGTTCGGGACGCCGAGGAGCTCGCCGACCGAGCCTCGCTGATCGTCCTCGACAGCGCGACCGGCTTTTACCGGCTCGAACGCAGCGCGAACGACGGCGGCGAGGCGCTCCGGCGGGTCGGCCGGCAGGTCACCCACCTCCTCTCGCTGGCCCGTCGGTACGACCTCGCGGTGCTCGTCACGAACCAGGTGTTCGCCGACCCCGAGTCCGAGTCGGGTCGACCGCGTGGGCTGGGCGGCAACACCCTCGCTCATCTCACCGGAGTCATCCTCCGATTCGAGCGGTTCCGCGCGGGGAACCGACGGGCGACGCTCGAAAAACACGCCGCGAAGCCCGCCGGCGACACCGCTCGGTTCGCGATCACGGGCTCGGGGCTCGAAGCCGTCGAAGAAGAGGCCTAATCAGTTCGCGCGCGCCGGGACCGGTGCGGCCGAGACGTCGGATTCCGTCGCGTTGCCGGCCGACGAGTTACCCGAGGAGCTGTTCCCCGAGGAGTCACTCGACGAGCCGCTGTTGAGGGTGTTGCCGCTCGAGCGCTGCTCTTGGAGCCACGACTGGTACTCGTTCTGAGGGAGCACGGTCATGTTGGCGAGCATCCGCGAGTGGCCCGACCCGCAGTACTCCGCACAGTAGAGCTGGAAGCTCCCGGTCTGGGAGATGTTGGTCTGTATCGTGTCGTACTGCCCGGGGATGGTGTCCTGTTTCAGCCCGAGCGCCGGGACGTGGACCGCGTGGAGCACGTCGTCGGATATCACGTGAAGGTAGACTTCGGTGTTCGCGGGGACCACCAGCGTGCCGGACGAGGTGACGTTGTCGTCGGGGTAGTTGAACGTCCAGCCCCACTGGTAGGCCCTGACCTCGACCTGCGCCGCGTCGGGCTCGGTCGGGGCGATCGCACCCGAGACGTCCGGCTGTGTCACCGCGGGCTGTATCTGCTGTTGGGCCTGC
>NZ_AOMB01000021.1 GCF_000336675.1 Halococcus hamelinensis 100A6
AGAGATGTGTATAAGAGACAGGGATGCCCTCGACCAGGACCGTGATCGGGACCGCCACCCAGAGGAGCTTCTCGTTGAGACCGCTGATGAGCCCCTCGTTGACCGAGGACTGTGCCAACACCGGCTCGGTCGCGGCGAGAAGAAGCGCGACGGCGAGGGCGGCACAGAGCCCGATACGCTTTCGGTTCATCTATCGTTGCCTCCGATTGTGGGGCATAAATACCTGCTGACTCCCCGTCCGGTGGCCGAAAGCGCGGAGCCTAAGTACGGCCGCAGCGAACCCCGGATCGACCCATTCCATCGTGACTCTCGACAGCTCTACCGGCCGCGAACGGGTGACGACGTTGCTCGCCCTCGCCGTCATCGGCGTCTATCTCCTCATCGTCATCGGCGCGACGACGGCGCTCACCAACGCCGCCGGGGCGTGTTCGACGTGGCCGGCCTGCGGTACGAACCTCGACGACACCCAGCTCTTGATCGCGTGGGGCCACCGGATCGCCGCCCTCGTGGTCGGGCTGGTAGTGCTCGCGGCGGTCGTCGCCGCGTGGCGCTCCGAGGTCCCCGGTCGGGCGAAGGCCGCGCTCGTGGTGCCGCTCGTCGGCTACCCGGTCCAGATCGGCATCGGCGGGCTCGCCGCCACCACCACCCTCGGCTGGATCACGAACCTCCACCTCCTGTTCGGGATGGCTATCTTCGCCGCCCTCGTCGCCGCGCTCGCGTGGACCCTCGAAACCATCCCCGAGCGCTCGCCGGTCGATTCGTCCACCGCGGAAACCCCGGCAACCGCCGAACCCGCCACCGAACCGCCCGCGACGGCCGCCGAACCGACCCCCTCACCCGAGACCGCCGCTGCCACCGATACGACGGCCCGAGCGGGACGGCTCTCGCGACTCAAGACGCTCGCAGGGGCGTACTTCCAGTTGATGAAGCCACGGCTGATGTGGCTGCTGTGTCTCGTCGCGGCCGCCGGGATGGCGCTCGCGGCGGGGCCCGCGCTCGACGCCCGCACCGTCGTCTCGGTGTTGCTCGGCGGCGTGCTCGCGATCGGCGCGAGCGGCACGTTCAACCACGTCCTCGAACGCGACATCGACCGCCGGATGAACCGAACCGCCGACCGGCCGCTCGCCACCGACGAGGTGGGGGTCCGCAACGCCACCGTCTTCGGCGTGCTCCTCGCGGTCGCCTCGCTCGCGGTCTTCTCGACGGTGAACCTCCTCGCCGCCGCGCTCGGGCTGTGTGCGATCCTCTTCTACAGCGTGGTCTACACCCTCGTGCTCAAGCCCAACACGGTTCAGAACACGGTCCTCGGGGGAGCCGCGGGCGCGCTGCCGGCGCTCATCGGCTGGGTCGGCGTCACCGGGAAGATCGGCGTGCCGGGCCTCGCGCTCGCGGGCGTGATATTCCTCTGGACCCCGGCGCACTTCTACAACCTCGCGCTGGCCTACAAGGACGACTACGAGCGGGCCGACTTCCCGATGATGCCCGTCGTGCGCGGCGACCGCCTCACCCGCAAGCACATCGTCTGGTATCTCGCGGCCACCCTGCTCGGCGCGAGCGTGCTGTCGGCCGTCACCTCGCTCGGCTGGCTCTACGCGGGCGTGACGGTGGCCTTCGGCGGGCTCTTCCTCTGGGCGGTGGTCGGCCTCCACCGCGAACAAACCGAGAAAGCCGCCTTCCGGGCGTTCCACGCCTCGAACGCCTACCTCGGCGCACTGCTGTTCGCCATCGTGATCGACGCCATCCTGTTATGAGTCACTCCCCGTTAACCCGCGAGCGCCTCGCCCGATTCCGCCCCGAGCGGAGCACGCTCCTCTGGGGCGCGGCGATACTCAACGCCGAACTCCTCGCGGTCCTGCTCTACATGGCACAGCCGTCGGTCACGCCGACCGCGCTCCAGTACTACGCCTACCCGTTCGTCTGGATCAACGTCGGGCTCTGGGCGATCTGGCGAACCCGCCCGCGGTCGGCGGGCCGCCGTCGAAAGCTCCTCGTCGGGGGGCTCGCCGTGGCCTACTTCGCGGTGCTCGCCTACGCCGGCGGGCTCGTCGGCCCGGGGATGGGTTCGATGGCGACCGGGATCCGGCTCGCACCCCTCCCGCCTGGACTCGGCCCCGCGCTGGTCTACAGCGGGGCGTCCGTCCAGTTCGCGCTGTTGCCCTACAAGGTCGTGGGCTACGTCGCGCTCGCGTACCTCGTCTACGCGACCGCCCTCGACGTCTCGGGGTCGGCCGTCTCGGGCATTCTGGGGCTCTTCTCGTGTGTGAGCTGTACCTGGCCCGTCATCGCCTCGGTCGTGAGCGGCGTCGCGGGAAGCTCGTCGGCGCTCGCGGGGGCGGCGCTCACGAGCTCCTACGGGCTCTCGACCGTCGTGTTCGTCGTCACCGTCGGCCTGCTCTACTGGCGGCCGTTCGGGGACCGGTAGCGACGACAGGGCTAACCCCGGGGCGCTTCGAGGGTCCTCATGACCGACGTCGAGATCGAATACTGTGTCCCGTGTGGCTTCCTCGACCGTGCCGAAGCGATCCAGCACGCCCTCCTCACGAGCTTCGGCGACGACCTCGACCGAGTGGCACTCGTCACCGGCGACCACGGCGTGCTCGAAGTCCGCGTCGACGGTCAGGTGGTCTTCGAAAAGGAGGAGGACGAGTACGACGTCGACGGCATCGTCCGCGAGGTTCGTGGCTACCTCGACTGAGCACGACCGGTCGGAAAACCGACACTCCGTCGGCGGAACGCAACCGCTTAACCCACAGCAGAATTCGGCTCCGACATGCCAGCGGCTCTCATCGCCGACGGCGTTCGTCGGGAGTACGGCGATACCGTGGCGCTCGATGGGGTCTCGCTCTCCATCGATGCCGGCGAGGTGTTCGCGCTCGTCGGGCCGAACGGCGCGGGCAAGACCACCCTGGTTCGTGCCCTGACCGGCACGACCGACGTCGACGGCGACGTCTCGGTGTTCGGCGAGCCACCGACCGAGGTGGCGCGGGCACGGCTCGGGGTGCTCCCGCAGGACTTCTCGCCGGCCGACCGCCTCACCGCGCGCGAACTGATCACTTACTACGCGGGCCTCTACGACGACCCGCGCGACGTCGAGACGGTGCTCGACGAGATGGGGCTCGCCGACACCGCCGATACACGGTACGGCAACCTCTCGGGCGGCCAGCAGCGCCGGACCTGCGTCGGCGCGACGCTGGTGAACGACCCCGACCTGCTGGTGCTCGACGAGCCGACCACCGGGATCGACCCCGCGGGTCGACGCGCCCTCTGGGAACTCCTCGAAGGGCTCGCTGCGGGCGGCACCACCATCCTCCTCACCACCCACTACATGGCCGAGGCCGAGCGCCTCGCCGATCGGGTGGGGCTTCTCGCCGACGGGCAGGTGGCGGCGGTCGGGACACCCGGTGAACTCGTCGGCGAGTACGGCGGGGAGACGCGACTCGAGATCGAGACCGATGCCGAGCCCGCGGCTCTAGCGTCGACCGACCATCGCGTCGACTCGCGCGGCGGACTGCTGGTCGTCGAGGACGTCTCGGCCACCGATATCAGCGCGGTGGTGGCCGAACTCGACCGGAACGGGGTCGCCTACGGCGAGCTCGCGTGGCGTCAGCCCGACCTGGAGGACGTCTACCTCGCCGTCACGGGCCAGGCGGTCGGCGGCGGCGGTGACCCGGTCGAAGAGCCGGCCAGGGACCCCGAAACGGGGGTGGCCCGGTGACCGCCACCGGCCGGGTGCGCGCGGAGTTCGTCGCCGCCGGCAAGTCGTTCCTCCGGCGGCGGACTGCGGTCTTTTTCACCTTCTTCTTCCCCGTCCTCCTGATCGTGATCTTCGGCGTGCTCGTCGGAACCCAACCGACGGGTGGTGGATTGTTCTCGAAAGCACCGGGCTACTACGTCCCGGCGTACCTCGCGGTGGTGGTGTTGTTGACGCCGCTCTCGCGGGTCGGGAGCACGGTCGCGCGGTTCCGCGACGGCAGTCGGTTCGAAAAGCTCGCCACGACACCGCTGAGTCGCCCCGAGTGGCTGCTGGCGCACACCCTCGTCAACGTCGCCGTGATCGGTCTCGCGAGCCTGATCATCCTCGTGCTCGTGGTGTTCGTGACGGGCGCGGAGATCGCGCTCTCGGTGATGGTGATCCCGTTCGTCGCGGTGGCGGTCGCGCTGTTCTGTGGCCTCGGCGCGCTGATCGGCAGCCTCTCGGGGTCGACCGACGGCGTGGTGGCCGCGAGCAACGCCATCGGCCTCCCGCTCCTCTTCCTCTCGGAGACGTTCGTCACCCCGGACCTCCTCCCCGGCTGGTTCCGGCCGGTCATGAACCTCTCCCCACTGACGTACTTCGCACGTGGCGTGCGGAACTTGACCTTCTTCGGCGGGCCGTGGACGTTCGACTTCGTGGTGCTCTGCGCCGTCGCGGTCGTCGTCTTCGCGCTCGGGGCCTACGCCCTCCCGGAGACCGACTGAGATTTCCTCCTACTAGTGCGTCCCCATCGATTGGCCGACGAGCGAGCCGAAATCGACTGCGAGGAACTCCCCCTCGTGAACCGCAAGTAACGCTAAGCCGATCCCCGACGTAGTAACGGTGTGAGCGGGGCGCACGAACGCGAGGTAGACGTGACGGTGGTCGGCGCGGGACCGGGCGGTGCGGTGCTGAGCTACCTCCTCGCACGTAGCGGCGTCGAGACGCTCCTCTTGGAGCGCCACTCGGACCTCGACCGGGAGTTCCGTGGCTTCGGGTTCCAGCCCGACGCGCTCCGGCTGCTCGACGAGATGGACCTCCTCGAACCGATACTCGACCTCGACCACCGGGAGGTCAGGGTTGGCGAGGTCTCGGTCTACGACCGCTCCTACGAGGTCTTCGACTTCGAGGATGTTCCTGGGCCCTACGACTTCGCGCTCCTGATGGAACAGCCGCCGTTGCTCGAAACGGTCATCGAGGCGGCGGACGCGTTCGAGAGCTTCACCTACCGACCGCACACGCCGGTTCGCGACCTCGTTCGCGAGGGCGGGCGGGTCGTCGGCGTCCGCGCGCTCGACCATGACACCGGCGAGGAGTTCGTTGTGCGGAGCCGGCTGGTCGTCGGTGCCGACGGTCGTTTCTCGACGGTCCGCGCGGCGGCCGACATCGACCCCGGCCTCCTCGATTCGAACATCGAACTCCTCTGGTTCAAACTCCCCGATACCGTCGCTCGGGGTGCCGCCCAGTCCCGGCTCAACGAACACGGCCTCCTGCTCTACTTCGGCGTCGGCGGCGGCGAGGTCCAACTGGGCTGGTTCATCGAGAAGGGAACCTATCCGGACCTGAGAGCCGAGGGTATCGAGGCGTTCCGCCGGCGGCTCGTCGCGGTCGACCCGAGCCTCGACGCCGTCTTTCCGGATGCGCTCCCGAGCTTCGAGGCGTGTTCGCTCCTCCACATCGAACCGGGGCTCTCGGAGCGATGGGTCGAGGATGGGCTGCTCCTGCTCGGCGACGCCGCCCACGTCGCCTCGCCGATCGGTGCCCAGGGCAACGCGCTGGCGATCCAGGACGCCGTGGTCGCCCACGCGGTCGTCGCCGAGGCGCTCGACCGCGGCGATGGGCCGCTCTCGGCGGGGACCCTCCGGCGGTACGAGCAGCGGCGGCGGCCCGCGGTCGAACGCGTGTTACGTGGGCAGCGACTCGCCGAACGCGGGCTGTCGTTGATCGTGCGGCGCAGCGACGGGCTTCCCGATGTGGTCACGCGCTCGCTCCTGCGAACGCTGTTCGCGGTTCCCGCGCGGGTCCCGATAGCTCGGCTTCCGTTCGGGCGGCGGTTGCTTACGCGGGCGCTGTTCGGTCCAGAGCCGGTGCACGTCGACAGGACGCGGTTTCGAGAGTGATGGGTCGACGGACTACCTCGGGACCCAGCTGTAGACGTGATTCAGCAGGAAGTAGGTCACGACACCCAGAAAGAGGCTCAGCGACCACGAAGCCACCGCGATCCGACCGACGCGGGCGTGGGCGGTCTCCTCGATCTCGCTCGGGGTGTGGGTGAGGCCGATCACGACGGGGTAGATCACGACCGGGACGGCGACCGCCGAGAGGAGGATGTGGATCGCGAGCATCACGAGGTAGGCTGGCCTGACGATCCCCGCGTAGGCGGCGAGGAACTGCCCCTGCTCGATGACGATCTCCTTTTCGAAGCCACCGCCGACCTTCCAGAGGTAGAGCACGAGGAAGACCATGATCAGCCCGAACGCGGTCAGCATCGCGGCGCGGTGTTTTCTGACCTGGCCGGTGCGGATGAAGTAGAAGCCGACGAGTAGCGTGGTGAGCGCACAGGTGTTGATGACCGCGATGAGGTCGGAGAACAGGAGGACGGTGTCGCTGCCGATCGGCGGAAAGAGGTTCACGATGCCGGCGAACGTCCCGAGAACGAGGACGTAGCCGACGACCGAGAGCACCGCGGTGGTGAGGAGCGGGTGTGACTTCACCGGCCCCTGCGTGCTGACGGTTGCCATAACCGGCGCTCGGGCCCTCGTGCCAATGCCTCTTCTGGTTCCCGCCTCCCGTCTCGCGATCTCCCTCCGGCTCCTGGACTAATTTTTCGGAGAATAAACGAAGAAAATATTTATCGGCGACCGATCCACCCGGGATACGGTTCGGTCGCTCCTCCACAGCTCGCTGCTCCAACGGTACTCCCGGCTTCGGTTCACGCTCATGCTGCTCGGGGTCTGTGTCCTGCTCGCTAGCCTCCCGGCCTGGCTCGGAGCCGCCGACTTCGATCACCATTTCTCGTACAACCACCGGATCCAGGACCCGACCTTCGAGCAGGAGCGCGAGACCACGCCGTACGACCAGCTCTCGACCGAGGAGAAGCAGTACGTCGACGCCGCCATCGACGGGCGGAGCTTCGACTTCGAGGACGACTCCCGGGAGATGCCGTCGGTCGTCGAACGCGGCGGCACCGACTACGCCCTCGATTCAGCCCGGTCGGTCGACTGGCTGAACCCCGGGAGCTTCGGCCCGGTTCTCGGCGGTATCGCGGGGTTCTGGCTCGTGTTCGAAGCGGTCCAACACGAGCGCGCCCACCTCGGCCCGCACGGGGTCTGACCGGTTATCGATCCCGAAGCATCGATACACACAAACCAGCGGCAGTCGTAGCGGGTCGGTATGAGTGCAGAGCAGGCCCAGCGCCCGATCCGATGTCTCGTCGCTAAAGTGGGGCTGGACGGCCACGACCGTGGGGCCCACGTCATCGCGCGCGCGTTCCGGGACGCGGGCTTCGAGGTGGTCTACTCCGGACTTCACCGCTCGCCCGACGAGGTCGTGCAGGCCGCCGTCCAGGAGGACGTCGACGTCCTCGGGATCTCGATCCTCTCGGGGGCGCACAACACGCTGGTACCGAAGATACTGGAGGGGCTCGACGACTATGGGGCCCTCGACGATACCCTCGTGATCGTCGGCGGGATCGTCCCCGACAAGGACAAAGGGGAACTCAGGGACCAGGGGGTCTCGGCGATCTTCGGGCCGGGCGCGTCGATGGCCGAAACCATCGCGTTCGTCCGCGAGAACGCCCCCGAGCGATGACCGACGACGACCTCCTCGCGCGCCTGCTCGACGGCGACCACCGTGCGCTCGCGCGGGCCATCACCACCATCGAGAACCGTGCGCCAGGCCACCGCGACCTCGTCTCGGGCCTCTACGACCACACCGGCAACGCCGAGGTCATCGGCATCACCGGCAGCCCCGGCGCGGGCAAATCAACCCTCGTGGACAAGGTGGCGAAGACGTACCGCGACCGGGGCCTCACCGTCGGGATCATCGGCATCGACCCCTCCTCGCCGTTCACGGGCGGCGCGGTGCTCGGCGACCGGATCCGGATGGCTTCGAACATCGGCGACATGGACGTCTTCTTCCGGTCGATGAGCGCGCGCGGGAGCCTGGGCGGGGTCTCCATCGCCACCGCCGACGCCGTGAAGGCCCTCGACGCGTTCGGCAAGGACCGGATCATCGTCGAGACCGTCGGCGCGGGCCAGAACGAGGTCGACATCATCAAGACCGCCGACACGGTGACGGTACTGCTCCAGCCGGGCAGCGGCGACGACGTCCAGATGCTCAAGGCCGGGATCCTCGAGATCGCCGACGTGTTCGTGGTCAACAAGGCCGACCTCGACGGCGCGAACAGGACGGTCCAGGAGCTGTCTCTTATACAC